>NZ_JAUCDN010000009.1:0-27338 GCF_034675085.1 Devosia sp. | reverse complement strand
CGAGAAAGCCCGTTACCTTACCCATATCGTCCCCCTTTACTCCGCCGCCACATGCGCGCCAGAGGCGTGCTTTCTTTCCATCTCGAGGATGGCGCGGCGGTACTCGACCGGCATGACCTTGACGAATCTGGGCCGCATCTCGCCCCAGTTCTCCAGGATGTGCCGGGCGCGGGTGGAGCCCGTGTAATGCAGATGATTGGAGATGAGCTGATGCAGGCGCTCGTCGTCATGCCGGGTCATGTCGCCCGAAATATCCACCCGGCCATGCCATTCGAGATCGCCACCATGGTGGTGCAGCTTCCGCATCAAATCTTCTTCTTCCTCGACGGGTTCGAGATCGACCATGGCGAGATTGCAACGCGAGCGGAAGCTGCCATCCTCATCGAGCACATAGGCCACCCCGCCGCTCATGCCGGCGGCGAAATTGCGCCCGGTGGGCCCGATGACGACGACGAGCCCGCCCGTCATATATTCGCAGCCATGGTCGCCCGTGCCTTCCACCACGGCGATGGCGCCGGAATTGCGCACCGCAAAGCGCTCCCCGGCGATGCCGCGGAAATAGCACTCTCCCGCAATGGCGCCGTAGAGCACCGTATTGCCCGCGATGATCGAGTTTTCCGGCACGAAGCCGGCCTTTTCGCCCGGGCGTACGACGAGGCGGCCGCCCGAAAGCCCCTTGCCGACATAGTCATTGGCATCGCCCACCAGGTCGATGGAGACGCCCTTGGCGAGGAAAGCCCCGAAAGCCTGGCCGGCGGTGCCGGTGAGGTGGATGGAGATGGTATCCTCGGGCAGGCCCTCATGGCCGTAGCGGCGGGCGAGGGCGCCCGAGAGCATGGCGCCGGCCGAGCGGTCGCGGCTCCTGATCGGCAATTCGATCTGCACCGGCGTGCCCTTGTCGAGGGCCGGCCGGGCCAGTTCGATCAGCCTGCGGTCGAGCACGCTTTCAAGGTGATGGTCCTGCCGCTCGGAATGATGGAGCGTATCGCCCCCTATCGGCTCGGGCTTATGAAAGAGCCGCGCGAGATCGAGCCCCTCGCTCTTCCAATGGTTGGCGAGGCGCCTCTGATCGAGCAGGTCGGCGCGGCCGATCACCTCGTCCAGGCTGCGGGCGCCAAGCTGGGCCATCAGGCTGCGCAATTCCTCGGCGACATAGAAGAAATAGTTGATGACGTGCTCGGGTGTGCCCTTGAAGCGCTTGCGCAGAACCGGGTCCTGCGTGGCCACGCCAACCGGACAGGTGTTGAGATGGCACTTGCGCATCATGATGCAGCCGGCGGCGATGAGGGGAGCGGTGGCAAAGCCGAACTCGTCGGCCCCCAGCAGCGCCCCGATCAGCACGTCGCGGCCGGTCTTGAGCCCGCCATCGACCTGTAGCCGTACGCGGCTGCGCAGGCGGTTGAGCACCAGCGTCTGGTGGGTTTCGGCCAGGCCGATCTCCCATGGACCCCCGGCATGCTTGAGCGAGGTCAGCGGCGAAGCGCCGGTGCCCCCGTCATAGCCGGAAATGGTGATGTGGTCGGCGCGCGCCTTGGCGACGCCCGCCGCCACCGTGCCCACGCCCATTTCCGAAACCAGCTTGACCGAGATGTCGGCCTCTTCATTGACGTTCTTGAGGTCGTAGATGAGCTGGGCCAGATCCTCGATGGAATATATGTCGTGGTGGGGCGGGGGGCTGATAAGGCCGACGCCGGGGGTGGAATGGCGGGTCTTGGCGACCACCCAGTCCACCTTGTGGCCGGGCAATTGCCCGCCTTCGCCGGGCTTGGCCCCTTGCGCCACCTTGATCTGGATCTGGTCGGCATTGACCAGATATTCCGCCGTCACCCCGAAGCGGCCGGAGGCCACCTGCTTGATGGCCGAGCGCAGGGGATTGCGGCCACCATCGGGCAGCGGCTTGTAGCGGTCTGGCTGCTCGCCGCCCTCGCCGGTATTGGACTTGCCGCCAATGGTGTTCATGGCGATGGCCAGGGTTGTGTGGGCCTCGCGGCTGATCGAGCCGAAGCTCATGGCCCCGGTGGCGAAGCGCCGCACGATCTCGGCGGCCGGTTCGACCGCATCGAGGCTGATTTCGGGTCCCAGGGGCTTGATGTCGAAGAGGTGCCTTATGGCCAGATAGCCGTTTTCGCCTTCATTGACCTTGGCGGCGAAGTCGTCATAGCGCGCCTGGGCCGTTTCCGGGTTTTCCTCGCGCGTGCGCACGGCATGCTGGAGGTCGGCCACCAGATCGGGCGACCAGGCATGCTTTTCGCCCCTGATGCGAAAGGCGTATTCCCCGCCCACATCGAGCGAACGGCGCAACAGGGCGTCGTCGCCAAAGGCCAGGGTGTGCCGGCGCACGGTTTCCTCGGACACTTCCTTGAGCCCCACGCCCTCGATGGCCGTGGCGGTACCGAAGAAATAGGTGTCCACGAAATCGGAGGAGAGCCCGACCGCGTCGAAGATCTGGGCGCCGCAATAGGACTGGTAGGTCGAGATGCCCATCTTGGACATCACCTTGAGCAGGCCCTTGCCGACGCTCTTGATATAGCGCTGCACCACCTCGTCGGCCGAAACTTCTTGCGGATAATTGCCCTCGGCATGCAGCGAGCGCAGCGCCTCGAAGGCGAGATAGGGGTTGATGGCCTCAGCGCCATAGCCGGCCAGCATGGCGAAGTGGTGGATTTCGCGGGCCTCGCCGGTTTCCACCACCAGGCCCGTCGAGGTGCGCAGGCCCTTGCGGATGAGGTGATGGTGCACGGCGGCCAGCGCCAGGAGCGTCGGGATATCCAGCCGGTCGGCCGCAACCAGCCGGTCGGAGAGGATGATGATGTTGTATTCCCCGCGCACCGCCTCCTCGGCGGCCTGGCAGAGCGTATCGATGGCCGCCTTCATGCCCTGCGCGCCATTCACCTTGGGGTAGGTGATATCGAGCGTCTTGGTCTTGAACTGGTTGGTTTCGATGTCGCCGATGGCGCGGATCTTTTCCAGGTCCTCATTGGTCAGCACCGGCTGGCGCACTTCCAGGCGCTTGAGCGTGGAAAGCCCTTCGAGATCGAACAGATTGGGCCGGGGCCCGATGAAGGAGACGAGGCTCATCACCGATTCCTCGCGGATGGGGTCGATGGGCGGGTTGGTCACCTGCGCGAAGTTCTGCTTGAAATAGGTGTAGAGCAGCTTGGGCCGGTTCGAGAGCGCCGAAAGCGGCGTATCGGTGCCCATCGAGCCCACGGCCTCCTGGCCGGTGGTGGCCATGGGGGCCATCAGCAGCTTCAGGTCTTCCTGCGTATAGGCGAAGGCTTGCAGCCGGTCGAGCAAGGCCGCGCTGGGCTCGGGCGCCTTGGGCGGCACCGGCGGCAGGTCTTCGAGCACGATCTGGGTGCGGGCCAGCCAGTCGGCATAGGGATTGGCGGTGGCGAGCGTTGCCTTGATCTCGTCGTCGGAGATGATGCGGCCCTGTTCGAGATCGATGAGCAGCATCCGCCCCGGCTGGAGCCGCCAGCGCTCGACGATGTCCTCGTCGGGAATGGCCAGAACGCCCGATTCGGAGGCCAGGACCACATGGCCTTCCCTCGTCACCAGATAACGGGCCGGGCGCAGGCCATTGCGGTCGAGCGTTGCCACCACATAACGGCCATCGCTGAGGCTCATGGCGGCCGGCCCGTCCCAGGGCTCCATCAGCGATGCATGGTATTGATAGAAGGCCCGGCGCTTCTCATCCATCAGCGGATTGCCGGCCCAGGCCTCGGGAATCAGCATCATGGCGGCATGAGGCAGCGAATAGCCGCCACGCACGAGGAATTCGAGCGCGTTGTCGAAACAGGCGGTGTCGGACTGGCCTTCATAGGATATCGGCCAGATCTTGCCGATATCCTCGCCGAAATAGCGCGAATGCACGCTGGCCTGGCGCGCCGCCATCCAGTTCACATTGCCCCTGATGGTGTTGATCTCCCCATTATGGGTGGTCATGCGATAGGGATGGGCCAGCTTCCAGGAGGGGAAGGTGTTGGTGGAAAAGCGCTGATGCACCAGCGCGATGGCGCTGGAAAAATCGGGGTCCGAGAGGTCGGGATAAAAGCGTCCGAGTTGGTCGGCCAGGAACATGCCCTTGTAGACCAGGGTGCGGGCCGACATGGAGACGACGTAAAAGCCGTTATCCCCGGCGCTTTCGGGCACCTTATCATAGACGGTGTTGGAGATGACCTTGCGGGCGATGAAGAGCTTGCGCTCGAATTCATCCAGGGTCAGGTCGGCGGGGCGGGCCAGGATCATCTGCTCGATGATCGGCTGGGTGGCGATCACGCCCTGGGAAAGCCGCGCATTGTCGGTGGGCACGACGCGCTCGCCCAAAAGGGTGAGGCCTTCACCGGCGAGGCAGGCGCGCATGATGGTGGCGCAGCGGTCGCGCAGGGCGGGGATGTTGGGGTAAAAGATCATCACCACCGCATAATGGTGGCGGGGCGGAAGGGGGAAGGGCAGGACCTTGGCAAAAAAGTCGTGCGGGGTCTGGATCAGGATGCCGGCGCCATCCCCCATCAGGGGATCGGCACCCACGGCGCCGCGATGTTCCAGGTTTTCGAGGATTTCGAGCCCCTTTTCGACCACTTCGTGGCTGGGGCGGTTGCCGATATTGGCGATCATGCCGATGCCGCAGGCATCGTGCTCGTTTTTGGGATCGTATAATCCCTGCGCCGCCGGCCGCCCCGAAACGGAGCCGGCGGCTAGTTCTCGTGTTGGGGTTTGCCTGGAGCCGACCGAACTGATGACCATGATCTTCTCTTCCAAATAGGGGCCCGAAGGGCCGATGACGGGGCCTTGTCGCCCACAAGAAAGCCCGCTGCCCCGGAACGGGAGAGCAGACACGATGCCGGCCCGGCCGGAAACTGTCCGGCCGATGGGCAGGTGGTTGGTTCAGATAGGCGGCACTGCATCCAAATGGCCGCCGGCTTCGGGCCCGCAAGGCCCTTCCCTCCCAAGGGGACGGTTTCGGCGCCGCGCCCACGGAGAGCGGGACGGCGCGGTGGTTAGGGCAGGGATGCTGTCCTAACCACCGCACATTTGCATAGTTCCAAACTGGCGACAAGCGATTTCAGTGTGGCCAGGAAAATTTTTGTAGGAAATCCTATATTTTACCATAGGATTTATAGGTGTTGCGGCACTGTTTTGCATAAAATTCAGGCATTGCGCGTGGAAATTATGCAGAACTCCTATTTTGTGGCCTTAAAAGCAATAAAGTCCTATTTTCGCTTCTGGCGAAATAGGACTTTATCGTCATTCCCGGACGTAGAGGGCGCCGAGCCTATTCGAGATGGGATTTGATGAACCAGAGGTTCTTGTCCAGATCGCGCGAAAAGGCGGTGAGAATATCGGCCGCGTCGGCGTCGCCGGCCTCGTCGGTGGCGTCGATATCCTCGCGCACCTGGTTGGCCAGTGCCGCATAGCGGTCGGCCAGGGCTGCCAGATGGTCGTTGATCTTGCGGATATCGGTGGGATAGGCGCCCAGAGTGCTGGTCTTGGCCACCACTTCCTTGGTGCCCAGGGCAATGCCATCGAGCTGGGCCACGCGCTCGGCGATGATGTCGACATGGGTGTCGAGATCGGCGCGCATGGGGTCGAGCATTTCATGGACGGCGATGAAACCGGGGCCCTTGAGGTTCCAATGCGCCTGCTTGGTGATCAATGCCAGGTCGATGGCATCGGCGAGCCGGGCGTTGAGAATGTCGATGACGGCGGATTTGGCGTTGGCCTTGAGGGCGATGGCGGGAAGCTTCATGGGTCTATCCTTTGACGCGCGAGGGATGGGATATAACCGGCGGGGCGCGAGGCGGTTCCCGCCCTGCAAGAGAAAGGGCGCGACCGGGTGGCCGCGCCCTCGTCGTTACCGGGAGGTGTCGGTAAGGCTTAGTTGACCGAGTTGTCCTCGATGCTGGCGGCGGCGCCGGCATTGATCTGGATGGTGCGCGGCTTCTTGCTTTCGGGCAGCTCGCGCTTCAGCTCCAGATGCAGCAGGCCGTTTTCGAGGCTGGCGCCCTGGACCTCGACATAGTCGGCAAGCTGGAAGCGCAACTCGAAGGCGCGCTCGGCAATGCCGCGATGGAGGAATTCACGGGACTTGTCGCTCGATTCGGCGGGCTTGGCGCCCTTGACCACGAGGCTGTTCTCCTTGGTCTCGATGGCGATGTCGCCATTGGAGAAGCCGGCCACGGCGATGGAGATGCGATAGGCGTCCTCGCCAGTGCGCTCGATATTATAGGGCGGGTAGGTCTTGGCTTCCTGGCCGACCAGGGTGTCGAGACGGTTGAACACGCGGTCGAAGCCGACGGTGGAGCGATAGAAGGGGGAAAAATCGATGGTCTGCATTTGTCACATTCTCCATGAGCAACGTGGATGTCCCATATCCCTCGGCATGGCTCCCTGAATGCGGCGAGCCGGATGGCCCGGGATCGGGGTTCCCGGAAAGTCCGGCGAACACAATTGATGTAGGGGGGATTTTCGCCCGTTCAAGGGGGCGAAGATGAACCGAAAATGAACGAGCCTATCCTTCTGGGTTCAGCTTGGGCCGACTAGAAGAGGGGCATGTGGTGAGGGCAACCCCGCCACGCCCACAAAGCGGTCCATCACCCGCCCCCCGCATGGGCCGCCAAATGGAAGCCGGCGTTTCGAGAGAAGCGCCGGTTTTCCTTTTTCAACCTCTTTATTCTATGAGCATGGGAGCGATCTATCGGGGGCCGTGAACATGAGCGCCATTGTCGATCCGAGCGGACCAAGCCTGGTCTCGATTCCGTCCAATCCGGTCCCCGAAGGGGCGCGGGTGGGTTATTTCATCACCAGCGACCGCGTGCGCCTGCGCTATGCGCTCTGGCCCCGGGGCGAGGGCAAGCCGCGCGGCACCATATGCCTGGTGCAGGGGCGCACCGAATTCATCGAGAAATATTTCGAGACCATTGCCGATTTCCGCCGGCGCGGCTTTGCCGTGGCGACGTTCGACTGGCGGGGCCAGGGCGGTTCGGACCGGCTGATCGGCAATCGAAAGCTGGGCCATGTCGATCGTTTCGAGGATTACTGGACCGACCTGCGCTGCTTTCACGGCGATATTCTTCTGCCCGACTGTCCGGGCCCCTTTTATCTCGTCGGCCATTCCATGGGCGGGCTCGCCTCGCTCCTTGCCGGCGTGCGCGACCGGCTGATGTTCGACCGCATCTTCCTGTCCGCACCCATGCTGTCGCTGGACGGGCAGCCGCTGAGCATGGCCGGCATGGCGCGAGTGACGGCCGCGCTCAATTTCCTCGGTCTGGGCCGGTTGCCGGTGGGCCGCAAGGCCGACAAACCCGCTTCCGAAACCAGCTTTCCCGACAATCCCCTCACCGGCGACATGGTGCGTTATATGCGCATGGTCGATGTGGTGCGCGCCCGGCCGGATCTGGAGATCGCCTCGCCCACCATAGGCTGGGCAGCGGCGGCGATGGCGGCCATGGCCGAGGTGGCGCGCGACGATTTTCCCGCCCGGGTGCAAAGCCCCCTGCTGATGCTGGCGGCGGCGCGCGACAGCGTGGTCTCCCCGGCCGCCATCGAACGGCTGGGGCTGCGCCTGCGCACCGGGCGGCATATGGTGGTGGCGGGTGCGCGGCACGAGCTGTTCATGGAGAGCGAGCCGATCCGCGCCCAGGTCCTTGCCGCCTTCGACGCCTTCATCACCGAGCAGAGCGCCTAAGACAACGCACGGCCTTGCAACACAGGCTTAAACGCGCGGTAAACCTCTGTGTCTGTATGTTCTCGCAGCTATCGGGACGGGCGGGAACCTCAACGTGTCATGGATGCGGAACATCAGGCGCTTTCAGGCTGATCGCAGCGGCAATGTTGCGATCATCGTGGCGCTGGTTTTTCTGCCCATTCTGATCATTGCTGGCGCGGCGGTCGATCTGGCGCGTTTCGAGCGGGCGCGCTCTATCCTGCAGGATGGCGTTGATCGCGCCGCTTTGGCGGGAGCGGCGCTGACCCAGACGCGGCCGCTGGCGGAAACCGTCGCCCAATATATGGAAAACGTGGAATTTCTTGCGGATACGGAACTGACCTATTCCGAGCAGTCATTCCTGACCCGTCGGGACGTGGAGGTGACCGCAGTCTATCCCCTGCCCACGACATTCCTCAATCTCATCGGCATTGGCAGCCTGGATGTGACCGCCCATGGCGCGGCGACGCAGAGCCGAATGAATGTTGAAATCTCGCTGGTGCTCGACGTCTCGATCTCCATGTGGGAGACGAGTGGCAAAAGCGGCAACACCAGGTTCAAAAACCTGAAGCTGGCCGCGGCGGACTTCCTGGACGCACTGCTTACGCCTGAAACCCGTAGTGTCACCACGATCAGTGTGGTGCCATTTTCGGGTCATGTGAATATGGGCAAGACCATGTTCAACGCCATGGGCGTGAAACGCACGAATAATGACAATTCCTGCATTGATTTTTCAGTGGCCGAATATTCGGCGACCACTCTGGTCACTCTGCTCAACCGGGCGCAACTGCCGCATTTCATCGGCTATACGCCCGATCCGCGCAACAATAATCCCGAGGGGTGGGTGGCTGGGGTTGAGCCGGCCAAGGGATGGTGGTGTCCGGGTGAGGAAACCTCGATCAGCTATCTTTCCAACGATGCCGCCGTGCTCAAAAGCCGCATCAATGATTTCATTCTCTACTCGGCGACGGGAACCCATAACGGTGTGAAATGGGGGTCGATGCTACTGGATCCTACGTCGCGCGGCCTGGTCAACACTGCGATCAACGCCGGGATTACCCCCGAAGCGGCACGCGGCAGGCCCGTGGATTATTCCGACGAGGAAACGGTCAAGATCCTCGTGCTGATGACCGATGGCGGTATCAGTGCCCAGAACAGGCCAACCTCCAACTATCGCTATCCGGACAGGCTCACTACAACCCCGGTCAGTACCGAGGGGACCAACGGAATTTACCTCCAGCGTGCCTGCACCGCCGCCAAGAATAACGGCATCATCGTCTATACCATCGGCTTCGAGGTGCCAGCGACCAAAGCCAGCGAGATGCGCGACTGCGCCACCACCGTCAACCACTATTACCCCGTTTCAGGGTTGGATATCCGCACCGCCTTCCAATCCATCGCCTCCGCGATCCAAAGCCTGAGGCTGACGCAATGAGAGCCAGTCGATTCCGGGGGTTGTGGCGCAATTCTACCGGTGCTGCGGCGCTCGAATTCGCCATGATCGCGCCCATCCTGATTGCGCTGATCCTGGGAACGATCGAGACGGGCTGGATGATGACGCAGACCATGATGCTGGATCGCGCCCTCGACATGACCATACGGGAGGTGCGCATCGGCTCGTTCCAAAACCCCACATTGGAGCGGGTGCGCAACCGGGTCTGCGAGCGGGCGGTGGTGCTGGCCGATTGCCAGGCCTCGCTGGCGCTCGAGTTCCTGCCTATTGCCAGCAAAGCCGACTATCCCACGGACAGCACCCGCTGCATGACGCGCGGCAGCGACCCCAGGCCGGTGCTGCGCTTTTCCATCGGCAATCGCGAGCAATTGGTGTTCGTGCGCGCCTGTTTCATTGTGGCTCCCATCACGCCCATGCTGGCCGTACTGCTGTCTCTGCCGGGCGACGAGCGGGGGGAGCATCGCCTGATCGCCAAATCCGGCTTCATGAACGAGCCGGCCTGATGAAACAGTGGCGACGCTTTATCGGCGGCGAAGATGGTGTCTCGGCCATCGAGTTTGCCCTGCTGGCGCCGGTGCTGCTGGCCTTGATGCTGGGCTCGGTGACGCTTTATGATGCCTTCCGCACCAACCAGATCGTCGCCAAGGTGTCGTCAACCATTGCCGATATGGTGTCGCGGAAGCGCGAGATCACGCATGCCTCCGTGGTGGAGATGAGCGATTTCATGAGTGAGACGATTCCGCTTTCGAGCGAAATGCCGGCTCTGCGCCTCACCAGCGTCAGCAATGTGGGCGGCAAGATGACCATCAAATGGTCCGACAAGGTCGGCAATGTGGGGCTCATCACCACCAGTAGCGTCGATCTGACGGAGCTGCCCGCTATCGCGACGGGCGATTCGGTGATCGTCACCGAGACCTATGTGCCTTTCACCGTCATGGTGACCGGCTTCGGGCTCGGCTCGATGGTTTTTCGCGAAACGCTGGTGAACCGGCCTCGCTTCCTCAAGGAAATTCCCTTTGCGAGTTGAGGAAAGGTCTGCGGTTCAAGCGACGTTGATGAGCTTCAGGGCTTTTTCCAGCAATTGCGGGGTGGCTGCGGCCACGACATTGCCGCCGCCGGTGGGCTCGCTCCCGTCCCAGCAGGCGATGGCGCCGCCGGCTTCGCGGATGATGGGCACCAGCGCGGCGATATCATAGGTGTTGAGGTAGGGCTCGATGACCAGATCGGCATGGCCGGCGGCGAGCAGGGCATAGCCATAGCAATCCATGCCGAAGCGCTGGAGGCGCGTCGCGCCTTCGACGGCCTGCCAGACAGCCTGCAATTGGGGCGTGTCGAACAGGGCGGGGGTGGTGGTGAAGACCCGGCTGGGGGCCAGTTCGGCCTGGCCGCTGGCGCGGATGGGGGTTGCCTCGCCGGCGCGGCGATACAGGGAGCGTCCGGGCAGGGCGAGGAAGGTTTCCCCGATAAAGGGCTGGCTCATGATGCCGGCGATGGCGACGCCCTCATGGGCGAAGCCGATCAGCGTGCCCCAGACCGGTGCGCCCGAAATGAAGGCGCGCGTGCCATCGACCGGATCGATGATCCAGCTATTGGGACCTTCGCCCGAGCGCCCCCATTCCTCTCCGATAATGGCATGGTCGGGAAAAGCCTCGGCAATGACGGCGCGGATGGCGGTCTCTGCGCCCCGATCAGCCTCGGTTACCGGGTCGAAACCGCTGGCGAGCTTGTTGTCGATGCCCAGCCCGGTGCGGAAGAGCGGCAGGGTGCGTTCGGCGGCAGCCTGGGCGGCGGCAAGCAGGGTCGCTTCGATTTTTTCGAAATCGGGGGTCATGACAGCAAACTCTATTCAGCGGCGGCGCGGCTGGGAACCGGCGGGCCGGCCAGGGAGACCAGATCGAGCCCGATCAGGGCGAAGATGAAGCGCTCGATGAGCAGGCGGATCGATTCGAACCCCTCATGGCGCACCAGCGTCACCTCGTTCATATAGAGATGGCGGCTGATTTCGACCTGCAAGGCATGTACGCCATGCTGGGGCCGGCCATAGGTGCGGGTGCAGAAGCCCCCGGCATAGGGCCGGTTGCGCGCCACGCGCAGGCCGGCGCCGGCAAAGATGGTTTCGGCCAGATCGACCAGGGCGGGCGCGCAGGTGGTGCCGTAGCGGTCGCCCAGCACGATGTCGGGCGCGGCGCGGTCATGGCTGCGGGTCAGGCGCGGCATGGAGTGGCAGTCGATGAGCAACGCCACGCCGAAGGCGCTCACCGCTTCGCTCAGCAGGTTCTGCAGGGCGGCGTGATAGGGGTGGTAGATGCCTTCGATGCGCATACGCGCATCGTCCAGCGTCAGCCGCTCGCGGTAGATGGGCTTGTTCTCGGCGACGACGCGCGCCAGCGTGCCCAGACCGGCGGCGACGCGGGGCGAGGCGGTGTTGAAACGGTCGGAAAGCGGTTCAATGAACATGGTGGGGTCGAGTTCCCACGGCTCGCGGTTGACGTCGAGATAGGCGCGGGGGAAGTGGGCGCGCAGCAGCGGCGCGCCCAGATGCGGGGCGCGGGCGAACAATTCATCGATATAGGCGTCTTCGGACTGGCGGATGGACAGGTGGTCGAGCCGCGTCATGGCCAGGAACCGCGCCGGATAGACGCGGCCGGAATGGGGCGAATTGAACACCAAGGGCGCCACCAGCCGGCGGGGCCGGACGGTTTCAAATGCCGGCTGATCCCAATAGTCGGACCGCACATTGCCTCCCATGCGAAGCACCGGCGCAAGGCCCGGCGCTGATTTGCCCTTGGAGTTTCGTTCTTTGTCCCGGGCTTGTCCAGATTGCCGCAAAATTGTCCGCAGACTTCGGCTGGCGGTTGCATGGTGGCCCAGTTCGCTTAAACATCACCGCCAGACGCCGACTCAATGCCAGAATGGCCGGAGACCCCGATGAAGCGAATCCTGCTCGCTGAAGACGATAACGACATGCGCTCTTTCCTGACACGCGCGCTCAAGAATGCGGGCTATGAAGTGGTTTCGTTCGACAACGGGCTCTCGGCCTATGAGCGGCTGCGCGAAGAGCCCTTCGCCCTGCTTCTGAGCGATATCGTCATGCCCGAAATGGACGGGATCGAACTGGCGCGGCGCGCCACCGAGCTCGATCCGGATCTCAAGGTCATGTTCATCACCGGTTTTGCCGCCGTGGCGCTCAATCCCGACAGCGACGCGCCCAAGGATGCCTCGGTGCTGAGCAAGCCGTTCCACCTCAAGGATCTGGTCAACGAGGTGGAGCGCCTGCTGGCGGCGTGAGCCGTTCAACAAAGCTGGGTTTGCCCTCTTGACCCAAGAGGGGTTTTCATGGTCTATCCGCGCCACCGGAACGGCGCAGCCGATCCGGCCCGGAGAGATGGGCGTATAGCTCAGCGGGAGAGCACTACGTTGACATCGTAGGGGTCACAAGTTCGATCCTTGTTACGCCCACCATCTCTTTCCGGCCGCCCACCTGCCACGCAGGAATAGGGGCAGTGGGAGTATAGCTCAGCGGGAGAGCATTCGCTTCACACGCGAAGGGTCACAAGTTCAATCCTTGTTACTCCCACCATTTCCCCCCTTCCTCATCGTCGCAGGCGGCCCTAGCAGGCCGCTTCCTGCCGGGGTGCCGTCCGATGGAGGCTGACGCGGTTGCGCCCGGCGCGCTTGGCCCGATAAAGCGCCTTGTCCGCCCTTCGCAGCAATGAATCGAGTCGGTCGCCGGGCCCGGCCATGGTCACGCCGATGCTGACCGTGGTGTGGGGTATGCTTGCGTCGAGCGGTGTGGCCATGCGCTCGCGCAGCGCACTGGCCAGCGCCAGCGCCGCCTCGGGAGTGGGGACGGGCACGAGCAGGGCGAACTCCTCCCCGCCGATCCGGCCCTTGACGGCCCCGGCCGGGGCCATGTCGAGCAGGATGCGGCCGAACCCGGAAATGACGGCATCGCCGGCCATGTGGCCATGGTGGTCGTTGATCTGCTTGAAGTGATCGAGATCGGCCAGGAGCAGCGCGAGCGGAGCCTCGTGCCGGGCGAGAAGCGCGGTGGCGACGTCCTCGAAGCCGCGCCGGTTAAGCACGCCCGAGAGGGTATCGGTGCGGGCATCGGTCTGGAGCTGGGAAATCAGATCCTGGGCGATGGCCACCATCAGGCACAGCGCCAGGATGATCGACACCAGCGACTGGCTGAATTGCACCGTGGTCCAGTAAAGCGACTGCTGAAAGCCGACATAATCGATGTAGCCCCCTTCCATCCAGATGATGGCGATGGGGCGGACGAGGAAGTTGATGCCGGTGAGCAGACAGGCCCAGAGCAGAATCCGGTCCACCAGATTTGTCCGGCCGGTTCGGCGCAGATCGACGACGGTGAGGAAGGAAATCGCCGCCAGCGCGAAGCTGATGGACAAGATGCGATAGTTGAGATTGGGCTGGACGAGCAGGAAATAGGAGAGGGCGGCCAGCCCCAGCCCACCCATGATCGAGAAGCTGCGCCAGGGGACGGGCAGGCGGTAATGGCCGAGCAGCGAGCCCATCAGCAGTATGCCCGCGAGAAGGAACAATGCGTTGGAAGGGATGCGCTGAAGTTCGAAGGGCAGCGGCGGCATCACGTCCTGGACCAGGAAGCCCAGCGCCGTAGCCAGGTGTCCGGCCGCGGCGACGAGCACATAGCCGTGGTCGCGCCGTCCGTGCCAGAGCAGGTAGAAGGCCACGGCGAGCAGCAGGCTGATGCCTGGATTGAGCAGCAAAATGAACAGCGAACCAGGCAGGGCATTCCTCCTTGCAATGCCCGATGATAGCGCGGATATCGGTAAGAAGCGGTTTAGCCGATCGCTGGATTTTCCAGGTCCAGCCGAAACTTACGGCATGGTTATCGCCTCATTGCCATCGATGAAATCCTCGAAGAGCACCGTGGTCCGCTCCGGCAGGCCCACCACCACGGCCATCTGTCCGGGGCCGGTGAGGCGGCGCACCGGCAGATCGGGTCGGTCGACATTGAAGTCGACCGAATAATGTCCGCCCGCCAGCGTGGTGAAGGGCAGGCCGTGCCAGAAGGCGGTCGAGGTCAGGTGCACGTGGCCGGCGATGACCTGGCGGATATCGGGATGGGTCTTGAGCGCGGCGATGAAGGCCGTGGGTTCGAGCAGGCGGATATGGTCGGAGGCGATGTGCAGGGCATTGGTATTGTGGTGCAGCACCACGATGACCGGCCGGTCCGCGGCTTCGGCAAGGCGCGCGCGCAGCCAGTCGATCTGGGCGGCTTCGAGCACGCCGTCGACGCGGCCGGGCTCGGAGGAATCGAGGATGACGATGCGGTAGCCGCCGGCATCGACGACCTTGTCGAGCTTGCCGGTTTCGGCGGCGAAGCCGGGGCCGAACACTTCGAGAAAGCTCGGTCGGTGATCGTGATTGCCCAGGGTGATGTGAACCGGGATGGGCAGGCGGGCGATGATGGTCTTGAGCCGTTCATAGGCCGCAGGCTCGCCCCGGTCGGCCAGGTCTCCGGCCAGAATGCAGAAGGCGGCGTCATGATGGCGGGCGATCACCGCGTCCACGGCCCGCTCCAGCCGTTCGCCGGTATCGAGCGTCAGGGACAATTGCCCCTGGGGCAGGAGATGAAGATCGCTCATCACGAGAAATTTAAGAGTCATGGCCGGTTCCTGGTGGGTTTGGCGCCTTCTAGCGACAGGGCATGACCCCGCGGTGACAGTGGCGGCGAAAAGAATGCAACCGGACGCGCCCTCAAGCGTTTGACTCCGGCTTTGCATGACAAAGCGGCACAAAAGTCATTGAGGGATGAAAATGGGTGACGCAGGAATCGGCTGGATCGCAGCCATCATCATTGGCGGGCTCGCCGGCTGGATCGCTTCGGCGATGATGAAGACCAATACGGGGATATTCCTCAATATCATTCTGGGCATTGTCGGCGCGGCTATTGCCAGCTTTCTGTTCGGCATCATCGGCGTGTCGTTCGGCGGCTGGATTGGCTATCTGATCGCAGGGCTTGTCGGCGCCTGCATTCTCATCGCCCTGGTGCGCGCCATCCGGCGCTAGCGGCATCGGGCAATTGAATATCCAGGGCGGGAGCAATCCCGCCCTTTTTGCGTTAAGGCGCCGCTCGCCCTATATCACCAAGACGAGGGCAGACGCGAAAGGAGTGCTGGAATGGACAGCCATGCTTATGAGGTGACACGGACCGATGCCGAATGGCGCGACCGGCTGACGCCGGAGCAGTATCGCGTCATGCGCGGCCACGGCACCGAGCCGCCCGGCTCCTGCGCGCTGTTGCATGAAAAGCGGGCCGGTACGTTTTCCTGCGCCGGATGCGACACGCCTTTGTTCCGCTCCGGCCTGAAATTTGAAAGCGGCACCGGCTGGCCGAGCTTCAACGATCCCCTGCCCGGCGCGGTGGCGACGACAACCGATACCAGCCATGGCATGGTGCGCACCGAGGTGCATTGTGCCCGCTGCGGCAGCCATCTGGGCCATGTGTTTCCCGACGGTCCTCCGCCCACCGGATTGCGCTATTGCGTCAATGGCGTGGCGTTGAATTTCGTCCCGGAGAGCTGATTTCAGGTGCCGCGCGGCTTGGCCCGCGCGGTGGCCGTTGCGCTGATCGGATCGTCGGGCCAGGAGTGGCGCGGATAGCGTCCCTTGAGGTTGCGCACCACATCCTTCCAACTGCCACGCCAGAAGCCGGGCAGGTCGCGCGTCGTCTGGATGGGGCGATGCGCCGGCGAGAGCAGCACAAGCAAGAGCGGAATGCGGCCATTGGCTATGGCGGGGTGCCGGTCGAGCCCGAACAGTTCCTGCACGCGGATTTCCAACGCCGGTCCGTTTTCGGCGGCATAGTCGATGGGCAGATGACTGCCGGAGGGCGCGGCGTAGTGGCTGGGCAGAAGAGCGTCGATTTCCTGCCGCCGTGCCCAGGGCAGCAGGGCTTCGAGCGCGTGGGCGAGATGGTCGGCGGTGATGGCGGCAAGCCGGGTTTCCCCCTCGATAAAAGGGGCAAGCCAGGCCGGACCGGCCGCCAGCGCTGCGTCGGACAGGTCGGGCCATTCGGCCCCCAGCGTCTGATGCAGATAGCTTGCCCGGGCGCGCAGGGCGCGCTGCTCGCGGCTCCAGGGCAAGGCATCGGGGCGGCTGATTGCCGCCAGGGCCAGCAGTTGCGCGGCGGCGGCGAAATCGGCGACCGGCACGGGATTGTCGGCGAGGCGTAAGGCGCCCAGGCGCTGCTGGCGGCGAGCCCGCACGGCGCCGGAGGCAGCGTCGAAGGCCTGGGTGGTGACGTCTTCGATTTTCGAGGCGAAGAGCCGTTCCAGCGCTTCGCGCTCGAACCAAGCGGCGGCGCGAATGCGGCTTTTGGCGGCGGCGCCGGTCATGCCGGTCACCACCAGGAACGGCGCGGACGCCAGGGCATCGGTGGCTTCGAGTGAAGCTTGCCGGCCATTGGCGAGGCGGAACTGGCCGCGCGCGCCGGCGGGCTGGGCAATCCGATCGGGAAAGGCCCGGGCCAGATGTTCGCCAGCGGACAGGTTGCCGTCCGCTCCGCCGCCGGCCAGACGGGCCCAGCGCCGGGCCATCTGGCGGGCATCTTCGGCCCGCCGGCCTCGGTCGGCGCGGAAGCGGTCGAGGCGATGGGCGAGGTCGGTGCTGTCGCCGCCAAGCCCGCGCTCGCTCACCAGAACAGCCAGTTCGGCAGCGCCGAGGGCGTCATTGTGTTCGGCGGCAGCCAGCACCATATGGGCGAGGCGCGGGTGGAGCGGCAGGCGAGCAAGCGCCTTTCCGGCCGCCGTCAACCGGCTTTGCTCATCCAGGGCATCGAGCGATTTCAATAGGTTGACCGCCTCGTTCCAGGCGGGGACGGGCGGAGGATCGAGAAATGTCAGTGTCGCTGGATCGGTCACGCCCCAATTGGCGAGGTCGAGCACCAGGCCGGCGAGGTCGGCGGCGAGGATTTCGGGCGTATCGAAGCTCGCCAGCGCGGCGGTCTGGCCCTCATTCCACAGGCGGATGGCGACCCCCGGCCCGGTGCGTCCGGCGCGGCCCCGGCGCTGATCCGCTCCCGCGCGGGAAACACGGCGGGTCTCGAGCGCGGCAAGGCCGGTATCGGGCTCGTAGACCGGCACGCGCTGGAAACCGGAATCGATGACGATGCGCACCCCGTCAATGGTCAGCGAGGTTTCTGCGATGGAGGTGGCCAGCACGATCTTGCGGCGGCCTGGTGGGCTGGGACGAATGGCGCGATCCTGCTCGGTGGGCGGCAATTGCCCGTAAAGCGGGGCGAGATCGGTGTCTGGCGGCAGTCGCGGGGCGAGGCGCTCGGCGACGCGCTGGATTTCCCCTTGCCCCGGCAGGAAGACCAGCAGCGAGCCCTCGTGCTGACGCAGGGCTGCCTGGACGGCGCCGGTGACCTGGTCTTCAAGGCGCTGTAGCGGATCGGGCTCGCGATAGAAGGTTTCGACCGGGAAGGCGCGGCCGAGGCTCTCGATCACCGGGGCGTCGCCGAGCAAGCGGGCGATACGGGCGCCGTCGATGGTGGCGGACATGACCAGAAGCCGCAGATCGGGGCGCAGGGCCATGGCGTCGCGGGCCAGGGCCAGCCCGAGATCGCCATCGAGGCTGCGCTCGTGGAACTCGTCGAACAGCACGGCGGCGATGCCGGTGAGCTCGGGATCGGCGAGCAGCATGCGGGTGAAGACGCCTTCGGTGACGATCTCGATGCGGGTCCGCGCGGACACTTTGGCGTCCATCCGGACGCGATAACCCACTGTATCGCCGATATTTTCTTCGAGCAGGCGGGCCATTTGCGCGGCGGCGGCGCGGGCGGCGAGGCGCCGGGGTTCGAGCACGATGATGCGGCCGTCGCCGCGCCAGGGCGCAGGGAGCAAAGCGAGGGGGACGCGGGTGGTCTTGCCGGCGCCGGGTGGGGCGACCAGCACAGCGCAGGAATTGGCGGCGAGCGCCGCCAGGAGCGAGGGCAGGGCGTCATCGATGGGAAGCGGCGGCAGGGTCACGCAGACCCCCTATTCGGCGGCGCCGCGCTCATCGATCAGAAGATCCGGGCCATTGGGATCGCCGGGGGCGGTTTCGGCGCCGAGATCGGGGAAGGCGACGACGCGATTGTTACGGAAATCCAGACGGATGACCACCAGGCCCCGCTCCTCGAACCAGGTGAGCAAGCGCCTGGCGCGGCTGGAGGAATGGGTGCCGTAGAGCCGGGCGAGGGTGGCGTCGGAGGGGCAGGGCGCGCCGGTCAACGCGGCCTGCGCCAGGACCAGGAGCACCCCCTGCACATCGTCGGTCAGGGTTTCCGACAGGGCCAGTGCCTGCTGCCAACCCTCTGATTGGGCAACATGTTTTTCCGGGGCGACGCGGGCGACGGCCAGCAGGCGCCGGAAGGCGGGCAGGGCCGGCGGTTCGCCCGGAATGCGGCGAATGCGGCAGCGGACCAGGAAATCCTGATAGAGCACGGCAGTGGTGCGGAAGCTGGCATCGGGGTCGCCGAGCAGCTCGGCCATGATGGCGTCGATCTGGGCGTCGCGCTCTTCTTCGTCGATTTCGGGGAAGAGGCTTTGCGGGGCTTCCTCGACCGGAGGACGGGTGCGGGCGAGCTGGGCCAGAAGCTCATTGGTGCTGGGCGGCGGCGGGGGCGGGGGGCGGCGGACGACAGGCCGCGCGGCTTCGTCCTCGATGGCGGTGAAGATCAAATCCGCAGCGTCTTCAGGGGCTTGCGGCAAGGGCGTGAGCTTGGGACTGGTGGAGCGGGCCGAGGTTTCGACCGGCCCGATGGTGACCGGCAAAGGCCGGCGCGAGATGGCCGGGCCGAGGGCGACGAAGCGGCCGCGGGCGAGGTCGCGGAACTGCTCGGCCTGGCGGCGGTCCATGCCGAGGAGATCGGCGGCGCGAGCCATGTCGATATCCAAAAAAGTACGGCCCATCAGGAAGTTAGAGGCCTCGGCGGCGACGTTCTTGGCCAGCTTGGCGAGGCGCTGGGTGGCGATGACGCCGGCAAGCCCCCTTTTGCGGCCCCGGCACATCAGGTTGGTCATGGCCCCGAGCGATAATTTGCGAGCTTCATCAGATACTTCGCCGGCAGCGGCGGGGGCGAAGAGCTGGGCTTCGTCGACGACGACGAGCACCGGATACCAATAGTCGCGGTCGGCATCGAACATGCCGCCCAGGAAAGCGGCGGCGGCGCGCATCTGCTGCTCGACATCGAGCCCTTCGAGATTGAGCACCACCGAGACGCGGTGCTGGCGGACGCGGGCGGCGATGCGGGTCAGCTCGGCCTCGGTGCGCGTCGCGTCAACGACGAGGTGCCCGTAACGCTCTGAAAGCGTTACGAAATCTCCCTCGGGGTCGATGACGCATTGCTGCACCCATTGGGCGGATTGCTCGAGCAGGCGCCGCAGGAGGTGGGATTTGCCGGAGCCGGAATTGCCCTGAACCAGAAGACGGGTGGCCAGCAATTCCTCGAGATCGAGCGTCGCGGGCGCGGCGCCCGTCGTTGCGCCCATGTCGATTGCTACCTGCATCGGGTCTCCAGGGGACGGTGAGCGAAGAGTCACGCGTCAGGGGAATTGGTTAGCAGACTGTTAGCATCGAGCGGAGCGATTCGGGACCGTTCGGTCACCGCAAGTCACAGATTGAGCCCGTATTTTCATGCGAGGTTTCATAGATCGCGCAGCAGACGGGCGGGCCGCGCCGAGGAGGCGCGCAAAATGGTGAGCGAGCCCAAAAGCGCGGTGATGAGAATGGCCGCCAGCAAGACTACACCCAGCGCATCGGTGTTGAGGATAAATTCGACATCGAGCATCAACTGGCTGACCAGCCAGCCCAGCCCCACCCCCAGCAGCAGGGCCGGAAGGGCGGCGAGCACCGCCAGGATGAGATATTGGGTGAAGGCGGTGGCCATCAGCTCGAAGCGGGTGGCGCCGAGCACCTTGGTGATGACGGTATCGGCCTCGCGCTGGCGGCGGCCGGTGGAGAGCGAGCCGACCAGAACGAGCAGGCCATTGCCCACGGCCAGCCCGCCGACCAGGGCGGTGGCAAAGGAAAGCTGGCCCAGCGCGTCGGTGATCTGCTTGAGGGCGTCGCCAATGGCGATAAAGCGGATATCGGGAAGGTCGGCGGCCAATTGCCGAGTAACGGCCTCCTCGCGGCCGGGGGCAGCGGTGACGGCGGCGAACAGGGTGGTCGGATAGCTGTCGAGCACGCCGGGCGAGAAGGTGGCGAGAAAATCGATGCCGCCCTGCCAGGAATAGTCGCGGAAGCTGGCGATGGTGACGGTGACCGCTTCTCCGAAAATGGAGAAGGTCAGCGTGTCGCCCAGATCGACGCCCAGCCCGGAGCGCAGGCTCTGATGCAGGCTGACAAGGCCGGGGCCATCGTAGTCGGCGGGCCACCACTGGCCGGAGGTGATGCGGGAGGAGGCGGGCAGCATGGCGCGCCAGGTGAGGGGAACTTCGCCCGAGAGCAGGAAGGTGGCTTCCGGGCCGCGCGTGCGCACGGTCTCGGCGGGAACGCCGGCGATATGGGTGAGGGCGCCGCGCAGCATGGGGGTGGCGACGAAACGGGCGATGTCGCTGCCAGCCCCGGCCATGGCCTGGAGCGATTCCACCTCGTCGGGGAAAAGGTCCGAGCCCACCAGGGTGGGCACGTCGAAGGCGGAGGCGCCGAGAAATTCCTGGCGCAGATTGGCCTGCATGACAAGAACGACAATGAGCATGGCCAGGGCCATGCCGGCGGAAACCACGACGGAAGCGGCATTCTGGCCGGAGCCGGAAATGGCGCGCAGGGCGTGGCGCGGAATGCGCAGGCCCGGCTCGGGCAGATGGCGCAGGCCCCATTGCACGCCATGGATGAAGAGCTGGAAGACAAGGGCGGCGGCGGCGCTGGCCAGGCCGAAGGCGGCGACCAGGGCGGCATCGCCCGTCATCAGCCAGGCGAGGATGAAAAACGCGATGATGGCGAGGATGAGCGGCATGACCTGGGCCGAGAGCAGGAGGCCGCGCCAGTCGGCGGGCGGCGGGGCAAGGCCCTTGGCGCGAAAGAGCAGCACCGGGCGGATGGCCTGGGCCTGCTGGAGCGGCAGATAGGCAAAGGCGAAGGCGGTGACGAAACCGGCGCCGGCGGCGACCAGCAGCGGCTGGGGATGGAGCGCGGGCACCAGATCGATGCCGACGGCCGAGCCGATGGCGGGCAGCACCAGCAGCGCGCCGGCGCCGCCGATGAGCAGGCCGATGCCGACGCCCACGGCGGCCAGCGCCGCCACCTGGGCGAAGAAATGGATGAAGACGCGGGCGCGGGTGGCGCCCATGGAGCGCAAGACCGCGATGACGCCGGAGCGCTCGGCGATATAGGCCTGCATGCCGGTCCAGACGCTGACGCCGCCGATCAGCAGCGAGCCCAGGCCGACAATGACCAGGAAACGCATGAACAGGTCGTAATAGCGCACCATCTGGCCCAGCCCGTCGCGGGCGGTGCGCACGGTCCAGCCGCTATCGGCCAGCGCCGCCTCGATGGCGTCGCGCCCGGCTTCGGCGTCGCGGCCATCGAGCAGGATCTTGTAGCGCTGCCAGGTGCCCAGGCCCGGCAGGGGCGAGGTGCGGTCGCTGACCACGGCAAAGCCGCCGGTGGAGACCAGCGTGGTCAGGCCCAGGCGGAAGCCGCGCACCGGCCCGTCGGGCAGGCGGGTGAGGGTGCCGCGCACATTGAAGGGCGTGCCGCCCAGCGAGAAGCTGTCGCCGATCCTGATGCCCAGTTGATCGAGCAGGACCGGATCGACCAGCGCGCCGAATTCGCCGTCGCGCTCGGACAGCAGATCGGGCAGGGAGGCGCCGGGGGGCAATTGCGGGCTCACCACCTTTCCGAGCAGCGGATAGGCGGCATCGACGGCGTTGAGATCGACAAAGGCGTCGCCATGGTCCGATTCGGCGCGCAGATTGGTGTCGACGACGCCGGCGACCTTGCCGAAGCCGGCCATGACGGCCAGCTCGGCATCGGTGGCGAAGCGGTCGGCGCGGGACAATTCGATGTCGCCGCCCATCAGCTCGGCGGCGCCATCGTCAATGGCGCGGGTGATGCTGGCGCCCACCGAGTTGACGCCGGCGATGAGCGCGGTGCCCACCGCCAGGCAGACGACGAGCAGGAGGAAGCGGCGCAAATCGCCCCGCATGTCGAGAAGGCCGATGCGGGCGGCCGGCCAGAGGCGCGCCATCAATGAGTCTCCGGCGCGGCGGGAAGAGTGGTTTCGCTCAATTCGCCCTGCATCATGGTGTAGACGCGGTCGGCGCGGGCGGCCAAGGCCGGGTCGTGGGTGATGAGCACCACGGCGGTGCGATGCTGGCGGGCCAGGTCGAACATCAGTCCGGCGATATGGACGCCGGTTTCCTGGTCGAGATTGCCGGTTGGCTCGTCGGCCAGCAGCAAAGGCGGATTGGCCACGCTGGCGCGGGCCAGGCCGACGCGCTGCTGCTCGCCGCCCGACAGGGCCGAGGGACGATGGTCGAGCCGCTTGCCCAGCCCCACCGCCTCAAGGGCGGCGGCGGCCTCTTCGCGCACCCGGGCCATAGAGAGGTCGGGCCGGGCGATTTCGAGCGCCAGCCCGACATTGTCGAGGGCGGTGAGCGAGGGAATGAGGTGAAAGCTCTGGAAGACGATGCCCAAAGTCTTGCGGCGGAAGCGGGCCAGTTCGTCCTCATCGAGCCCGCCCAGCTCGCTGGTATTGACCATGACCTTGCCGGAGGTGGCCTTTTCCAGCCCCGCCAGCAGCATGAGCAGCGAAGTCTTGCCGCTGCCCGAGGGGCCGACAATGGCCACCACCTCGGCGGGCTCGACCCGCAGCGACACGTTTTTCAGGATATGCAGGGGCTTGCCGGCGATATCGAGACTGTAATTCACATAGCGCGCATCGATGATGGCGGTATCGGACTCGTTCACAAGGACCCCCTCTGCCCAGCCCGCCATTCTTCCGTCGCCCGGCGGTTTACGGGCCATTTAGCCCGAATCTGGTAGCCAATTCGTAACAACCCTGTCAGCAGTGGCAGATTTCGGCTGGTTTCGGTATGGCACTACTGGCACACATGAACAGATTCGAGATGTGCCTTGAAAGAGGGGTTGGCCTATGAAGATGTGGTTGCGGGCAATGGCGGTTCTGGCATTGGCCCAGATGGTGGTTCCCGCCGCGGCCGCCGAGGCCGAGCTGGCCCTGCTCTCGTCCTATGTGGGCAACTGGCAGGGCGAGGGCGCGCTGGTGGGCGGAGACAAGCCCGAACCCTTCCGCTGCCGGCTCAACATTTCCCGCGGCAACCAGCAGAAGGTCAACTATACCGGGCGCTGCACGCTGGTGAACGCCACCCTCTCGATCAGCGGCACCATCGCCTATAACGACGCGGCCCGCCAATATGAGGCGGTGATGAGCTCCAATGCCGGCTATACCGGGCTGGCCATCGGGCGGCGCGGCAACAACCAGATCAGCTTCGATCTGCGCGAGCGCCAGAAGGATCGTGGCGGCAGCGACGTGCGCATCGGCTCGCGCATCCTGCTGATCGGGGACAGCATCACCGTGGATTTCGAGGTGGAATTCAACAATTCCGGCGACGTGCTGACCGCTTCGGTGCCGTTCGAGCGCTAGGGGGCGGAGCCACCGAATCCCCTTCTCCCCTTGCGGGAGAAGGTGCCCCGCAAGGGGCGGATGAGGGGGCTGCGATTTCGCCACTCGCACTGAGTATGCGGAGAGAACCCCTCACCCTGACCTTCCGCTGAACGCGTCAGGTCTGTCCCTCTCCCTCAAGGGGAGAGGGAGGGCCGGTGGGTGGGGCGATTTGCCCCGCGGGACGGCTCGAAGTCAGAGGCGGACCAGGGTGCGCACATCCACCGGCAGGCCGGTGGCGAAGGATCGGTTGGCGGCGATGCCGGTCAGGATGGACAGGGCCCCGTCGCGGTGATCGGCGCCATAGCCCGGCCGGGGCTCGGCATTGCCGAAGATTTCCTCCAGCATGATCTTGTCGCCGCCGCCATGGCCGCCCTCGCCATGCTGGACGGGCACCACGCGCGGCTCGCCATGCAGGGGGAAGTGATAGAGTTGCACGCCCTTGGCGGCCCCCTCGGTGTCGGAGCCGGCGCCGGCATTGATGTAGGAATTCTCGTGCACGGTCAGCTCCAGCCGGCCGCCGGTGCCGTTGATGGCGACGTTGAACCCTTCCCAGGGCGCATAGGCATAGAGGGAATAGGTCATCACCGCCTTGTTGGCATAGCGCACCATCACCGACATGGTGTCCTCGATGGAAATGCCGTCGCCGAAGACGTTCTGGTCGCGCTGGTAGCCGTCTTCCTTTTCGGCATCCCAATAAAGACCCTTCTGAACAAGATTGTCGGTGAGGTCGATGGCGAAGGGGTCGTCCTTGGCCGCCGCGACGCCGGTGGTGCGGGTATAGGGGGTGAAGACGCCGCGCTCCTCGGCATTGGCCCGGCCGTAGAATTTCAGGTCGCCCATGGCAAAGACGGTGTCGGGCCTTGTGCCGAGCCAGAAATTGACCAGGTCGAAATGGTGCGTGGATTTATGCACCATCAGGCCGCCGCTGTTGCGCTTGTCGCGGTGCCAGCGGCGGAAGTAGTCGGCGCCGTGGCGGGTGTCGAGCAGCCATTCGAAATGCACCGAGGTCACGGTGCCGATGGCGCCGGAGGCGATGAGTTCGCGCAGGGCGGAATTGTGCGGGGCGTAGCGATAGTTGAAGGTGACGCGCACCGAACGCCCCGTTCGCTCGACCGTGTCCAGAATCGCCTGGCATTTCTCGGGATCGGTGGTCATCGGCTTTTCGGTGATGACGTCGCAGCCGGCTTCGAGGGCGGCGATGATATATTTATGATGGGTGCGGTCGATGGATGTGACGATGACCGTGTCGGGCCTATGCGCGGCGAGCATGGCGGCGAAATCGCCGGCCTTGTAGGTGGGGAGGGGCTCGCCGGAAAGCTCCTGCTCGATCACCCTGTTGGTATAGTCCATGCGGACCTGATTGGTGTCGCAGAGCGCGACGAGCCGGGACTGATCGCGGTGCGGCCCCAGGATCGCCTCATAGAACATGCGGGCGCGACCTCCGGTCCCCACGAGCGCGTAGGTCTTGGTCATTCGATCATCTCCGGTCTCGATATGAATGCGTGGCGGCCCCGGGAAGCGGGGTTGACCGGTATCTACCATACAAGATTGCGGAAAGGTATCGTTCTTTCTACAATGGCCTTCAGAGGCGCGGCCCGCGCCGGGCGCGGAGAAAGCTGTGGACGGGCGCCGATGCGGGGCAGCGCCGCAGGGGCATCGGGCCCATGGTCGAAAGATGGGAATCAGCAAGGTGACGGCCAGCGTGGATCAAACCATCGACGAGACCATGGCGCTGCGCGTGGTGCGCGCCTTGCGCGACGACATCGTCACCATGGCGCTCAAGCCGGGCGACGTGATTTCGGAGAGCGATATCGCCGGACGCTATGGCGTGTCGCGCCAGCCGGTGCGCGAGGCCTTCATTCGCCTCGCCCAGCAGGGGCTGCTGCTGATCCGGCCCAAAAGGGCGACGGTGGTCAAGAAGATCTCGCCCGAAGGGGTGCGCCAGTCGCGCTTCATCCGCGAATCGATCGAGGTGGAAATCATCCGCCGCGTCGCCGCCCAGGCGGGGGACGAGACGGTGGCGGTGCTCAACGGGCTGATCGCGGAGCAGGAAGCGGCGGCGCAGGCCGACGATACGCGGCGCTTCCACCCGCTCGATGAATCGTTCCACCGCAGCCTCGCCCGGCTGGCGGGGGTGGAATATGCCTGGCAATTGATCGACGACCACAAGATGCAGCTCGACCGGGTGCGCTATCTGACGCTCGGCCTGTCCTCCAAGCAGCGGGCGGTGAGCGAGCACAAGACCATCGTGGCGGCGGTGGCGCGCGGCGACGTGGCCGGCGCGGAAGCGGCCATGCGCGACCATCTCTCGCGCGCCGAAGTGCTGCTGGCCCAGACGATCGGCGATTTTCCCGATTATTTCGAATAGGCTGGGCGGCAAAACCCGAGAACGACACGAAAGAGGCAAGGCCATGAAGACGCGGCGACTGGGCAAGACCGGCTACACGGTTTCCGAGATCGGGCTGGGCTGCTGGCAATTGGGCGGCGATTTCGGCCCGGTGGGCGAGGAGACCGCAAAGGCCATTCTCGATGCGGCCAATGCCGCCGGCATCAGTTTCTGGGATACGGCCGACGTCTATGGCGGCGGGCTGAGCGAAAGCCGCATCGGCGCCCATGCCAAGGCCCGCGGCACGCATGTGGCCACCAAGCTGGGCCGCGCCGCCACGCTCTATCCCGACAAATATTCCAAGGACGCCGTAAGGGCGAGCCTGGAAGGCTCGGCGCAGCGGCTGGGGGTGAAAAAGCTCGATCTGGCGCAGCTCCATTGCGTGCCCATGCCGGTGCTGCGCGATGGCGCGATCTTTGGCTGGATGGACGAATTGCAGGCCGAGGGGCTGGTGCGCCACTGGGGGGCGAGCGTGGAAACCATCGATGAGGGCCTGCTCTGCCTCGAACAGCCCGGCTGCGCCACCTTGCAGATCATCTTCAACCTCTTCCGCCAGGATGCGGCGAAGGAACTGCTGCCGCGCGCGGCGGAAAAGGATGTGGGCATCATCGTACGCCTGCCGCTGGCCAGCGGGCTGCTGAGCGGAAAATTCGGCAAGGATACGCGCTTTGCCGAGACCGACCACCGCAATTTCAACGCCGACGGCAAGGCTTTTTCGGTGGGAGAGACCTTTTCGGGCATTCCCTTCCAGCGCGGGGTGGAGCTGGTGCAGGCGCTCAAGGGCCTGGCGCCCGAGGCCATGGAGATGAGCCAGTTCGCGCTGCGCTGGATCCTGGACCATCCGCAGGTCTCCACCGTCATTGCCGGCGTCTCCAAGCCCGAGCAGATCGCCGACAATGTCGCCGCCAGCGAGCACAAGAGCCTGTTCCCGGCGCTGATGGGGCAATTGAGCGAATGGTATGAGCGCGAGGTCAAGCCGGAAATCCGCGGCGGCGTGTGAGGCGGCGGGGCGCGAGCCTTAATATCCGGGCTCCCGCACCCCCTCCCAGCCTCCCCCATCAAGGGGGAGGTGCTACCCGGTGGCTAGGCAAGGTCGTGCCAAAAGCACGGAGCCACACCTCCCCCTTGA
>NZ_JAUCDN010000008.1:0-27412 GCF_034675085.1 Devosia sp. | reverse complement strand
GGATATGCTCGACGACGAGGCTGCTCTTGCGGCGAAAATGAAGAGGAGCAGCTGATGATCCTCCATCCCTTCCTTTCGCTCCCCGCACAAGCCGACGAGACGCCCGCGAGCTTCTGCTAGCGGGTGGCCCTCAAGGTCGGTCGCGGTGCCCGTGAATTCGCCGACGATATCGGCATCACCTTCCAGTCCATCGTCGATGGCGTGGCGGACAGCGTTGCGATCCTCGCTCAGGCCTGCGGAGCCGATGGCACGATTTTCGGCAGGAGCACATTGGTTCGCACGGGCGATCGCACATACGATCTCGCCGGTCAGGTCTTCACCCGCGAGACCCCGACGCGCGGCAATGTATTTGTCTGCCCGGCCTGCATCGCCGAAGACCTTGATGGCCCCGATGCCCGATATGGAGCATATGGCCGAGCGCAGTGGCAGATCGAAGCCATTCGCCTATCTGCAGCAGACGACAGAAATCTCCATTTTGTTTTCAGATGTGGACATGCCCGGATCCATGGACGGGCTCGAACTTGCGCGCGGAGTCGCCGAGAGCTATCCAAACACAGGTGTCATTGTCGGTTCAGGGCACAGGAATGTCACGGCAAAGGATATTCCTCAGGGCGCCTTGTTCTTTTCCAAGCCGTATGACCTGCCAAGACTACAGCTGCATTGAAAAAACTCGCGTCGTAGCGGATGCCTATTTGCTGGAAGCGATGCGTGTGCGTCCATAACCGTTAATTTACATCGGCTCCACTCGCCAGCCTCAAGGGTCAGGCGGGGCCTTTCGTTCCAGCTCCACTGCAAGGACATGTTTGCCGCCATCGAGCGGGAGCTGGAAGAGACCTTTTTGCGGCAGCAGCGTTATCCCGTCTATTGTGGCGCTGCTGGGTGTTCCAAGTGGTTCATTTCGGCGACGCACGATGACCTCGCAGCTTGTACCCGCCAGGCTTAGGGTTGCGGAAAACTCCGGCCAATCCGCCGGAAGGCAGGGATCGACAACCAGCACGTCGCCTTGCCGCCGCAGCCCCAGAATGCCTTCGATACCGGCGCGATACATCCAGCCCGCCGATCCCGTGTACCAAGTCCAGCCGCCGCGCCCGATGTGCGGGGGCACCGAATAGACATCGGCCGCCACGACATAGGGCTCCACCTTGTAGCGCGCGACGGACTGAATATCCGAAGCGTGGTTAATAGGGTTGACCAGAGCAAAGAGATCGTGGGCTTTTTCGCTGAGGCCAAGCCTGGCGAACGCCATTATTGCCCACATGGCGGCATGGCTATATTGCCCCCCATTCTCGCGCAAGCCCGGGGGATAGCCCTTGATGTAGCCTGGGTCGCGTGACGTTTTGTCGAATGGTGGCGTGAATAGCAATGCTATGCCATCCTCCCTGCGGATCAGGTGTCGGTCGAGCGAGGCCATGGCGTTGAGCGCGCGGATCGGATCGGCCGCACCCGATAGCACTGCCCAGGATTGGGCGATGGAATCGATGCAGCACTCGTCATTGTCTTTCGAACCCAGCCAGGAGCCATCGTCAAACGTGGCGCGACGGTACCAGGCGCCGTCCCAGGCCTCGCGCTCCAGCGCGGTCTTAAGTCGGGCGGCATGGTTCTTCCAGCGCTTGGCGCGCATGGGATCGCGCTGTTCAGCGAAAGGCATGATGAGATCGATGGCACTGATCAGCAGCCAGCCCAGCCAGACGCTCTCGCCCTTGCCCCCCTCGCCCACGCGATTCATGCCGTCGTTCCAGTCCCCGGTCCCCATGAGCGGCAAACCATGAGCGCCTGTGAGCTTGACGGCCTGGTCGAGGCCGAGGGCACAGTGCTCGAACAAGGACGCTGAACGTTCGGACACCATGGGCTGGAAGAAGGCATCGTGCTCGCCTTCGGCGAGTTTCTGGCCTTCCAGAAACGGGACGGTTTCATTAAGGATGCTTTCGTCGCCGGTCGTGGTGGCATAGCTGGCAGCGGCGAAGGCCAGCCACACGCGATCATCGGAAATGCGTGTGCGCACCCCCTGGCCGGAATGAGGCAGCCACCAGTGCTGCACATCGCCTTCGATGAATTGCCGTCCGGCAGCGCGCAGGATATGGGCGCGGGTATCCCCGGGCCTGCAGAGGGTCAGTGCCATGCCGTCCTGTAACTGGTCGCGAAAACCGTAGGCGCCACTGGCCTGGTAGAAGGCGGAGCGCGCCTGGATGCGGCAGGCCAGGGTCTGGTAGAGCAGCCAGCCATTGAGCATGATGTCCATGGCTCGATCGGGCGTGGTGACCTGCACTGCGCCTAGCACCGATTGCCAATGCGCGGTGACTTCGTCCAGCACGGCGTCGAGGTCGGCAGCGCGATATCGCGCGATCAGGTCGCGCGCCGACGCCTCGGATTCCGCTTCGCCCAAAAGGCAGACCAGTTCGATGCTTTCGCCTGCCGTCAGTTCAATATTGGTCTGCAGCGCGGCGCAAGGATCCAATCCGGCCCCGGCCTTTCTGGACAATGCCGCCTGGCCAATGAGTGCGGCCGGTGTCGCGGCATCGCCATTGCGTCCGAGAAAGGCGGTGCGGTCGGCTGTCCAGGCGATTTGCTGTCCGCCCATATCAGCAAAGCCGACCCGGTTGGGAAATGCCCTCGTCCATTTATTGCGCGCGAACAGCGCGCCCATCTGCGGGTCAATGACCGTGATGATGAATGGGGCGGTGACGCCGCGCTGCGTGCCGAGCACGAATTCGGCATAGCTGGTGACCGACAGCCGTCGCGTTCGTCCCGAGCGATTGATGAGGGTGAGCCGCGATATCCTGATCGGGTCGGCGAGCGGCACATAGGACAGCAGATCACTTTCGATGCCGTGAGCCCGATGACTAAAGCGGCTATAGCCGAAACCGTGGCGCGCCACATACCGTCCGTGGTCGCGAATGGGCTGTGCCGTAGGGCTCCACAGCGCCATTGTCTCCTCGTCGCGGATATAGATCGCCTCCCCCACTGGGTCGACGACCGGATCGTTCGACCAAGGGGTAATCTGGTTTTCGCGGCTATTGCCCGCCCAAGCGTGAAAACTGCCTTCGCTCGATACCTGAAAGCCGAGGCCTTCATTGGCGACGACATTGATCCAGGGCGCCGGGGTGGTGGCACCGTTTTCGAGCACGGTGACATATTCCGTGCCGTTGCGGGCAAAGCCGCCCAGTCCGTTGAAGAATTCCAGATCGTCGGGCTGTTCAACATTTTCGGCCGAGACGAGGCTGCCGGGCACCACCATAGGAAGAACAGAAGTCTTGTCCATGCCGGCATGGTAGGCGAGTTGGTCGCTGATCGGACCGCGACGCGCCGCCAGCACCACGCGCGCGGCGGCGTTGAGCAGGTTGCGCGTTTCCAGGGTCATCAGGTCGGCGCGGAGCACATATACCGAGCCTTGCGCCGGCCTGTCGTCAAAGCGCGGCCGGGACTGGCTGGAGCGCACGGCCGCTTCGATAGCGTTCTGCAGATCTTGTATATAGGAAGAACCACGCTCGTTCACGATCACAAGGTCGACCGCCAATCGTTTGATGCGCCAGTATTCGTGCGCCCGCAGGATTTGCCGCACCTGCGCCATGTCCTCCATCGCGTCGATACGCAGAAGCACGATAGGCAGGTCGCCGGAAATGGCCTGCGGCCACAGGCCCGATTGCAGCCCCATGCCGGCGGCAATGACGTCGGAGCTGGGCCGGAAACGCGGATCGGCGTAAAGGATGGGTGCGGCCAGCCGCTGGAAGTCGGCAGCTTCATCGAGCGCGATGCCAAGGTGATAGAGCTGCACCTGAGCCTGCGTCCAGGCCAGGGTACGGGCGCGCCCATAGGCGCTGCGGTCGTGGTGCTTGTCGATCAGTTCCATCAGTTCGGCCCGCGATGAAGCCACCAGCGTCCAGAAAGTAATCCGGGCGACCTTGCCGGGTGGTATGCGCACATGCCGGCGCAGCGAGAACACCGGATCGAGCACGGTGCCTACTGTGTTCGACAAAGCTTTCCCGTCATGGATGGCCGCGGCGTTGCCAATGGCGCGGTTGCGCCCGAGAAACCGGGCGCGGTCGGATTCATGCTGCGGGTTGGCGATGACTTCGCCTTCGACGACGGCGAAATGGGCGGCCCAGATTTCAGGTTCAGAGGGCGAACGCTGGCGGCGCGTGGCTATCAGCGCGTCGAATTCGGCGACATATTCGGTCTCCACGAACATCTTGGCAAAGGCGGGGTGGGCATTGTCGGTTGCAGGTGTGGTCAGAACCAGCTCCAAATAGGAGGTCACCTCGATCTCGCGCGCCCTGCGGCTGCTATTGGTCAGGCAAACCCGCCGCACCTCGCCATCATCCTCGCCCGAGACCAGGACATCCATTTCCGTCGCCAGCGTGCCGTCCCGGCGCAAGAACTGGGCATGGTCCTCACCGAAAATGACAGAGGCTTCACCTGCCTCGTTCATCGGCTGCGCCGTGGGAGAAAAGACCAGGCCGGACTGCGTGTCCTTGAGGAAAATATAGGCCCCGCAATCGTCGCGGGTGGCATCTTCGCGCCAGCGGGTGACGGCAATGTCGCGCCAGCGGCTGTAGCCGCTGCCTGATGCGGTCAGCATCACCGCATAGCGGCCATTGGACAGAAGATGAGTAGCGGGCGCCGCATCGCGCGGCAGGCTCAGGCGGCGGACCGAAGGGACTGCGTTGATCGCCGGGCCAATGGAGGCCCTCACCTCCTCGGCGCGCGGCCGGATGACGGCGACGTCGCGCGGCATGCGCTCGGACAGCAGCAGTTCGCTGGCTTTGATGATCGGCTCGCGGTGAAACCGCTCCCGCATGCGCCCGTTGTCCAGCACATTGGCCAGGGCAACCATTGTCATGCCCTGGTGATGCGCCATGTAGGACCGCACGATGGCGACATCCTCGTCCTCGGGCAGCCTTGACCGTGTGAAGTCGAGCGCCTCGTAAAAACCATGCACGCCCAGGGCGCCCATGGCCTCGAAGCGCCGGAAATTCTCCGCTGCCTCCCGCGGATCGACCATGGCGGCCAATCCGGTGGCATAGGGCGCGATGACTATATTGCTCGCCAATCCGCGCTTGAGCCCCAATCCGGGCACGCCGAAATTGGAATATTGGTAGGTGAACTCATAGTCGCGCGCATTGTAGGCGGACTCGGAAATGCCCCAGGGCACATTGCGCGCCCGGCCATAAGCCTGCTGGCGGCCAACGATCAGCCGGTTGGTGTCATCGAGAAGGCTACCGGCCGGGGCGCGCATCACCAGCGAGGGCATAAGATATTCGAACATCGAGCCCGACCACGAGATCAGGGCCGCGCCATTCCTTAGCGGGGTCGCCGTGCGGCCGAGCCGGAACCAATGCCGGGTGGTGACATCGCCCTTGGCAATAGCGAAGAGACTGGCCAGCCGCGCCTCGGAGGCCAGCAGGTCGTAGCAATTGCTGTCGAGGCCATTATCGGCCAGCGAATAACCGATGGATAGCAGCTTCCTGTCCGGATCGAGCAGGAAGGCAAAATCCATGTCGAGCGCCATGCGGCGCGCGGTCTGCGCCAGCGTAAGGAGGCGATTTCCCGGTGCCGCGGGATCGTCGCGCAGAACCTGCCGGTCCCGTGCTGCCTCCGCGACGGCGCGGCGCAGGGCCACGATCCAGAAAAGATTCGGGCCGCTCTCGGACGGGACCGGAGCCGACGCACTCACCAACTTGAGCGCCTTGTCCATCAGGCGCAACAGCGCCGGAGTGACGAGGTCGAGGGACCGTGGCTCCGCCAGCAAGGCGGCGATTTCGTCAAGAACGGGCAAAAGCACGCTATGGCCCTCACCGGGGCCGTCTTTGCAGGCCAGTCTGGCAAGCGTCAGCGTATCGAAGAGCCCTTGGAAGGAGGCCGCCGGCAGTGCCTCCGCCCAATCTTCGCAGGTATTGGCAAGGGTGATCAAATGACCCGCGAGATTGCCGCTATCGACCGACGACACATAGGCTGGGTCGAGTGCCCTTAGATCGCGCGTATCGTACCAGTTGAAGAAATGCCCCCTGTAGCGGGGGAGTTTGTCCAGTGTGGCAAGGCCGGCCTCCAGCCGCTCGATAGTTTCGAGCGTCCCGGCCCAGCCGAAATCGCGTGCGGCCACGGCTGACAGGAAATAGAGCCCGATATTGGTCGGGGAGGTCCGGTGGGCGACGGCCGGACGCGGCGTTTCCTGGAAATTGTCGGGCGGGAGCATGTTCTCTTCGGGCGTCACGAAGGTCTCGAAGAAGCGCCAGGTGCGCCGCGCCGTCAGGCGCAAATAGTCGGCATCGGCGGCGCTAAGGGCCTTATCCAGCCGAGCCTGCGGCGCGCGGCTGACGCGCAGGGCAATGGAAGGAGCGGCCAGCCAGATCGTGCCGAAGGCCACGGCCAGCGGCCAGGTGAGCGGCGCGACGATCACCGCGGCAGCCAGCATGAGAAGCGCCAAAACGGTGCTCCCGGCCATGTCTCGATAGAAGCCGGAGAGAGCAAGTCGAGCCCGGCCGCCCGAACTGGCCGAAGTCGTCCATTCGAGCAGATGCCGGCGCGTCACTGCGAGGCGGAACAACGTGCGCAGGATGGCGTCGCCATTGCGCCAGGCCTGATCGGGCAGAAAGGCAAGACCAAGCCCAATCTGCAATCCCGCCATCCGGAGATCGCCAAGGAGGCCGCGCAGATGGGCGCGCCATTGCAGGCCAGCTCGCCTTGGAATGATGGCAAACAGAGCCGGCAGCAGTGCCGGGATTGCCAGCGTGGCAAGGATCGCCGCAGCCGCGACAATACCGATTTGAAGCGGCATCACGCAGCAAAGCGACAATGCGAGAAAGGCGGCCGGCGCAAGCACGGAACGATCCGAGCCGATCCAGGGCAGCAATTGCCAGTCGCCGCGCGTCCAGCGATGCTGCCGTCGTGCGGCCACGTCGTAGCGCGCGGGAAAGTCGTCGACCACTTCGATGTCCGAGGCCAATCCCGCCCGCGCGAAAACGCCCTCGAACAGGTCATGGCTCAGCAATGTATTTTCGGGGATGCGACCGGCCAGCGCCGTCTGGAAGGCATCGACATCATAAATGCCCTTGCCGGTATAGGAGCCTTCGCCGAACAGATCCTGATAAACGTCGGAGACAGCCGCCGCATAGGGGTCGATGCCGCCGGGCGCCGAAAAGACCCGCTGATAGAGCGAGCCCTCGCGCCCGAGGGGAAGAGATGGGGTGACGCGCGGTTGCATGATGGCGTGGCCGTCGATGACGCGGCGGCCTGTCGTATCGAAGCGGGGCCGGTTGAGAGGGTGGGCCATCTTGCCGATCAGGCGCAACGCCGCATCGCGTGGCAATCGCGTATCCGCGTCAAGGGTGATGACGTAACGCACGTCGGCTGGGACCGTCGGCACGTCCCCAGTTTCGGTAACAAAGCTGGTATCGGTCGCTCCGCGCAGCAGCCGGTTGAGTTCATGCAGCTTGCCGCGCTTGCGCTCCCAGCCCATCCACACGCCTTCGCTGGCATTGAAGCGGCGCTCGCGGTTAAGGAGCAGGAAGCGATCACCCGCGGGACCGCGACCATGCCTGGCGTTGAGCGCAGCGATGGCCTCCCGGCCGAGGCCGAGAAGCGCGGCATCGCCGTCGAGGATTTGCTCCTTGGCGTCCAGCCCGTCCGTAAGCAGGGCAAAGCTGATATCACCGCCTGCGCCGGATAGGTAATGGACTTCGAGCCGCTCGATGTCTTCGAGAAGAGTTTTCTGATCCACGAGCAGCGTCGGGACCACGACCAGTGTGCGCAGCTCCGGCGGCACACCCTCCGCCAGTTCAAGACCAGGCAGGCTTGAGGATCCCAATCCCCAGCCAATGGCGCGATTAACGAGCGCGGTCGCCAGTTCGCTGGCCGGGAGCAGCGCCAATGCCAGAAACGTCCAGAGCAGCGCCATGGGAAGCCCCAGGCCCGCCAGGCTCCAGCCGGTCAGCCCCAGCAAGGCGAAGGTGATGATGGCGATGGACAGGACATATCCGCCTATTCCGAGGCGGCCGGCCAGCCGCCTGAAACGCAGCCGGCCGGGCATGCGGAAACCGATGGCCCGTTCGAGCGCCGGCCGTCCGCGTCCCAACAGGTGATAACCTGTATCGCTCTGCCGGTCCGCTTCGACACGTGTATCGCTTTGTCGAACGGCCGACAGGGCTGCTTGGGCAATATCGAGCTCGGAGAGCTGCGAACCGCGTGCCAGATACTCGATGGCGCCGCGATAGAGATCGCGTGTGACGAAATCCATGCGGGTGAAACCATCGGCTTCGCCTAGCTTTGCATCGACCAGGCTGACGCTTTCGAACAGGTCCGTCCAGTCGATGTCGGAGATCAGCCGCATGCTGGTGATGATATTGCGCACCGTGACATTGGATGCGCCCTGGCGCTGCTGGGCGTGCAGCACAACCGTCTCGATGGAGCTGTTCTGTCGGGCGAGACGGGCTTCGAGCCAGCCTTGGGCCGGCGTGGTGCTCGGATCGTGATCGCGCAGCCGCTTGGCCAATTGCGCTGCAAACAGCTCGTTGAGAGGCGCCTCGGATATCCGCGCCATTGCCGCGCCACCGCCGGAGGCGAGCAGCAGGTCGGCGAGTGCGTCGCCCTCGGCGCGCGCCTTGCGGCCGGCCGTGATCTGGTCCGCCAGCCGGCGTAAATTCTCCACCAGCACGATGCGTAAAGTGATCGCCACAGCCCATAATTCGCCGATGGTCAGGGGCTGGACCTGCTGGTAGGCGTCGATGAACCGGGTCAGCGTTTCCGGGTCGAAATGGCTGTCGGTATGGGCGATGAACGCCCAGGCCAGCCCGAAAACTCGCGGATAACCCGCGAATGGACCATCGGCGAGCTTGGGCAATTGCCGGTAGTAATTTGCCGGCAGATCGTCGTGGATTTCGCGAATTTGCTCCTCGACCAGGTGATAATTGTCGAGGAGCCATTCAGCTGCCGGCACGACGCCACGATCGCTGTCCATCTCCATGGCGCTGGCACGATAGGCCGCCAGCAGGACGGCCGCATTGCTTCTCAGTCTTTTGTGCAGCGAGAGCACGGCGGGCGGGCGGTCGGTTATGCGCTGGGCGGAAGCCAGGCTGCGCGCATGTTGTTCGAGCCGCTCAACACCGAACAATTCCTCGCGTACCGGGGCGGAATCGAGCCAGGGACTGGCGGCCCGCATCTGGCCGCCCGCGGCTGCGGCCGCTTTGGTCATCGTTTCTTCTTGGGGTCGATCCGTTCCAGCACCGCTTTGCTCGACAGCGTCGCGGCTGCCTCGGCGACCGGTTCCCGCACCTTTTTGGGCTTTTTGAACTCGCGATTACTGCGCTTATGTTCCTTGGCCATGATTGCTCCTCGGCCCGGATGCGGCCGGGCGGCCGTCCGGAAGAAGCCCGGATTATTTATTGGTGAAAGGGGACAGGCCGGGAGGGCAGGACTCAGCCTACCGCGTGTTCCCGCAACTCCGCCTATTCCATGAGCCCCGGTGGCAGATTGCCCAGCCTGAGCAATACGCGTGGCTCGTCATAGGTGTCGGTTTCCACGTCGACCTCCTGGGAAAAGGCGATGACACCAGCACGTGTCGGCGCGAGCCGCTCGGCCGTTGCCATCGCGCTTTCAGCCGTCTTGGCGGCTTGGATCGGATGGGCAACAAGCTTCCGGCCTACTTGCTTGAACGTCTGCACCAGGTACATCGTTGCCATTCCTGCCTCGCAAAATCGCCATCCCTATGCTCGCCAGAGCGCGGCCGCTCAGGTTTCGGCTTGCAGGGCGAGCTGACAGGCCTGCGCCAAGGCGCGATTGGGCACATCAGATCCCAGCGGGGTGGCCCATCCTGCTTTTTCGATGACGGCTCGGCGCCCCGATGCACTTGCCGCATTGAACTCGACCAGCACCGCCGCGGCATTGATGTCGTCGAGGGAGCGCTGCACGCAGTATGGCGTCAGGGCCGAGACGACATCAGCCGCCGATTGTTTGGTTGCCATGTCCTGAGCACTACCGCCGGTGACCCAGCCACCCCAGGTGAAGCCAATAATGGCCAGGGCAATGGCGCCGACACCCGCACCGTAGAGTGCGGGTTTAGTCCAATCCGGGAGGTTCACGAGAAATCCGATCTGTATCGGGAAAAACGCGCGGGATAGCGCGCCGGGATCAGCTTAGCATGCTGCTGTCGCAATACGAACGCTGATCTGATGGTTTAGGACAGCGCTGAATTTATGTTCGAATGGCGATCATTGAGGATCGCCTCTTCAAGATCGCCGGCGGTAACGGGCAAGGCTTCGGTGCGGCCGGGATAACGCAACAGAATGCTTAATGTTGTGCGATGCGCGTCCCACATGACGTCGAGCTGTTCCTCTTCCGCAAGAATCTCGAATGTCCCCGCCATATGCGGTTCCTGCATGCCCGGCAGTTTGAAAGGGAGCAGGAACGTCACTGTCCGGTTAGCTGAAGGTGTGCTGCTCATGCTTTTCCTTTGAGCCCGGGGTAATCCGCAATGGCAACCCCGGGCGCGCGCGTTCCGCCTCGAAACGGGGATATTCTGTCCCCTGCGCCGAGGCCAAGGCGGGATAGACCTGGCGTTTGAAAGGAATGATCTTGCTCGGAATAGGCATCGATATTCTCCCTTGGGTTGTTGTTTATCTCGTCACGAGCGCCGCTTAAGAGCCGTCGGCCGAATTAGAGCCGAACCGCCAGGTGCAAGAACTTTCACTGTGACGGCTGGTTTGCTTTTATGTCCGCGCGACGCGCACGAGGGGGAAAGCGGCAGCATCATAAAGGCCGCGTATCTGAAAGCCGTCGAAGCGCTCCTCCTCAACTTCCAGCGAGGAGCCGCGCAGCAGGGGAGCTGGCATGTCCTCGATGGCATACCGCACGGCTTCGGCAGCGGTGGTGAAGCGCCGGTAGCCGACCCGGGCTGATTTAAACGTGCTCTTGCTTGGAAAGAGCTCGGCGGCGGCGGCATAATCGAACCGGATCATAGCCATTTGTTCTTCCAATGGGCGGGTGGATCTGAACGATGTCAGTCTTGCGTCATGTGGAGGCAAACTACCGGTCAGGGAAGCTTAAGGTTGATGGCCGCAGCGCGGCCGTCCCGTCCATCTTCGATGTCGTAGGAAATCTTCTGTCCTTCGCCCAAGCTTGAAAGCCCGGCTCGCTCGACGGCGCTGGCATGGGCGAAGGCATCCTTGCTGCCATCACCTGGCGCAATGAAGCGAAAAACTTTGGTGGTATTGTAGAATTTGACGGTGCCGCTGATCATATGTTGGTCTTTCAAAGTCCCGGCCGATGGCCGTGAACTATTACCCGGCCGCAATATGCGGCAAGGAACAAACGTTCGCAAAATCGGGGATCGCTAAGCACCCGGCTGTGCCGGAGGGATCAGGTCGCCATAGAGGCTGAAAACGTATATTGATACATGGGTATGCAACGAACCATTTGCAAGGCGACGCCATGCCAAGTTCGAATTTCCAGGGAACCTGCGATCATGCAGCGCCAACGCCGCCCGAACATTATTAAGCAGAGCATTGGGCTGCCTAGGTTCACTTCCGCTTTTGTCGAAACGCATTAGATGTTCGAACGACCGGAATGAGGGCGCAAAGCGGACATTTCGACAACGGCCAGAACCTAGCGCTACGGAGCGACGCAGTCGACCATCACCACCAAACTAATTCATCTACAAGATGCTAGAAATCATGCTTCCAGATGAAAACCCCACACTAAAAATTCGGGATTTCTAAGCCAGTTTAAATTTATAGGGTAAAAACCCCACACTAAATCCTATTCTGCGCAATATCACACGAGAAACAGCGCAAAAAAAACATCAGCTAAGTCATTGAAATCAATTAGTTAATGGCGCGCCCGCTGCGATATAGATGGGCACTGCAATTATTGGGAAATTTCGGTTGCAGCAGACCGCCGTTGACAGACGCGGACCGCTACCCCCAACCTGCGACATCACGGAAATGGGGCGAAAAGCTTGGCTGCTTCTGCTGTTGTTAGGCAGACGCCAACCGCGCCTCCCGGATCATGGCCGAGGCTTTTTCGGCGATCATGACCACGAGGGAGGCCGTGTTGCCCGAAACGATTTTCGGCATGATGGAAGCGTCGATCACCCGCAATCCGGAAACACCCCGAACGCTGAGATCGGGCGTCACCACCGAACGCTCGTCCGGCCCCATGCGGCAGGTGCCGACGGGGTGGAAGATCGTCGTCGCGATATTGCCAATCTGATCGAGAAGCGCTTCCTCGGACTGGTGGGCCGGGCCGGGCAGCACCTCCTCGGGGCGGTAGTGCGCCAAGGCCTTCGCGGTCATGATCCGGCGCGCCTGCTGCACCGAGCGCAAGGCCACTTCACGATCCCTTGGCGCCGACAGGTAGTTGAGCCTTATGTCGGGTTGGGTTTCCGGCACGGTGGATTGAATGTGAACGCTGCCCACGCTTTCGGGCCGCAGGTTGCACACCGAAACGGTGATCGCCGGATAGGGATGGAGGGGATCGCCGAGCTTATTCGTGGAGAGCGGCTGGACGTGATATTCGAGATCGGGGGTCTCGAGCGATGGATCGGACTTGGTAAACATCCCGAACTGGCTCGGGGCCATGGACATCGGCCCGCTCTGGCTCAAGGCATATTGCAGGCCGATCCGCGCCTTGCCGAAGGGATTGTTGAGCATGGTGTTGAGCGTTTTCGCTCCGCTGACGCGATAGACCGTCCTGATCTGGAGATGGTCCTGCAAATTCTCGCCCACATCGGGGCTTTCATGCACGATGCCTATGCCGCGCTCGGAGAGAATTTGCGGCTGGCCCACGCCTGAACATTCGAGGATTTTGGGCGAGTTGATCGCCCCTGCCGCCAGCAGGACCTCGCCATCGGCATGGGCCTGAGGCCGAAGAAACCGCCGCGCTGATGCGCGCCGAGCCTTCCGCCATACAAAAAGGGATGGAACATCGGATCGCTCGCTGCCGGCTCCACCGCGCCCACGGCGGCGTTGACGAAGCCGAAGGGATCGTCGTGATGCCCGCCCCGTTCGACAAGAGCGCGCACATACCATTCGAGATTGGCTGCCGAGGTGGCGCTGTTCTCCATATTGGCGAAGCGATCCCGGCCATAGGCCGAGACCATGAAGACGCGCTCGTCGCGCACCGGCGCGGTGGAAAAGACCTGGTTGATCGACCAACTCCCCACCACGATGGAGGCCGCCCCGGCGCCGGCCGCGCCGGAACCCAGCGCGGAGGCGACGACGTCGAAATAGCCCGCGACGACCGGCGTGCCCGCCGCGAGGCCGGTCGCGGCCGCCGCCTTCGGCGTCACCCTGCCCACGACGCTGGTGGGGTCATACAATTCGGGCATCAGCGCCATGGCGTCATCGAGCCCGTAGAGGGCCAGCAGCTCTTCATCATAGGTTGGCTCCGGCAGGCGCAACAGGCCGCCGCCCGACATGTCGGAAATCTCGCTGACGCGGGCGCCGGTCAGGTGCCAGGTCAGGATGTCCTTTGCAAAGAGCAGCGTGCCGGCCTGCGCATAGATTTCGGGGCGGTTGCGCTTGAGCCAGGTCAGCAGCACCGGCGTCTGCGAGGGCCAAGCGCGTTTTTGATCGCCTTCGTGACGAACATGGGTTTACCGGCGGCTACACGATCATCAAGGACTACATGCGCGACCGGGCGCGGCGCGGCCAGGAGATGTTCGTGCCGCTGGCGCACCCGGCCGGGCACGCACAGGCCGATTTTGGCGAGGCTATGGTTGTGATCGGCGGCGTGGAGCAGAAGGCGCACTTCTTCGTGCTAGATCTGCCGCACAGCGACGCCTGCTATGTTCGCGCCTATCCTGCGGCGGTGTGGGAACAGACTGGTTTCAGTCTGAACTCGCCAAGCTCACCCGAGGTCAGGGCGCGCGACGGGAACGGCTCCGCCCCGACATGTTGCTAGCCATGCCGGTTCGGATGCCTTCGCTTTCTGCGCAACGCAAGGCGCTCGCAATTCACGAGAAAATTCAACGCCTGCGCGCACATACAGCACCATTCGCTCAAGACGCAGACGCCCTGATCCCCGCGCTTCTGCATAAGGTCTTCGGCGCCGGGGACGGGGCCGCATGACGGGCGGCGGTGACCAGCCCGATCTGCTGTCTGACCTGACCGATCTGGACTTCGCCCGCCATCTGCTGGCCGAGATGCACGACGACCTGCACGGCCAGGTCTCGCGCTATCGCATGCTGACCGATTTCAGCCGCGATCTCGGCCCGAACGGAACGATGATCTTCGGCGGCCAGGCCGCCCACTTTGCCTGGATCGAGGCACGCTCGTCCTTTGTCTACGGCAACTTCGCCGCCACAATCCTGCTGTGCCAGGGGCTGGTCGAGCATCTACTGGCGGCCTGGTTGCACGGCGGCCTTCTGATTGACGACATCCCCAACCGGATCTCCTTTCGTGAAACCCTGCGCCGCTGCCGCGAGCGGGACGTGATCTCCGATCTGGACGTGACCGACCTGCAAAGGCTGATGGGCCTGCGCAACCCGCTGTCCCATTTCCGGCACGTCGATGATGCCGGCAATCTCGACCGCCGCTCGCTCGACACCGGCCAGCAGGCCGCCGACCTGATCCGCCACGACGCCATCTTCGCCATCGGCCTCGCCGTCAGAATGCTGGCCAAGCCCGCTTTCCGCCTTGGACCGACCGCCTGAGCCCGGCGCCGCGCCTCGATTATGGTTCGACCCCGGTTCCATCCCGCAAACGCCCCTCTTGTCGAAGTGCTCAGCCTGGCCCTGAAATAAACAATCCCTGCCAATGGCTTGCAGAACTTTACCAAATCCGCGCAGTCAACAGGTCCGGAGAATATCGACCCGGAGAGAACGCTTCCGGGCCGCTTGGCGCCGACGCCGGTGCTCAGCCCATCCCGCATAACCCACGAAAACAACGGAAAAATCCGGCCGCAGCCGGATCGGGAGAACGCTTTCGCGGGGGCAAGTGGCGGAGAGAGAGGGACTCTCACCTTCAAACCTAAAAATCCCAGAATTCCTAGACTTTTCGTATCGCCATTTTTGCTTGCCTGTATCACCAAACGGTATCATCCGGGAAGGGTAAAAGCGTCGGCAGCCGCGCATAGGCGCACGAGCGCACAGGACGAGACTAATTTCGCACCATCCGCCGGGTGATGGCGAAGAAAATCGGATAAGGCAATATTTTGAGCAGCTTCATCAGAAACGTCATCTGCCAGGGAAACACGGTCTCGAAACGGTTCTTTTCTAGGCCGTCGGCAATGATCTTGGCCGCCTCGCCAGGCTCCATCAGGAAAGGCATGGGGAATGTATTCCGGCGTGTCAGCGGCGTGTCCACGAAACCCGGATTGATGAGCAGAAGCCCGACGCCGGCCTTGTCCAGTTCCGGCTTGAGCGCCTCTCCCAGGGCGATGAGCGCCGCCTTGCTGGCGCTATAGGCACCGGCGCTGGGCAGGCCGCGATAGCCGGCCACCGAAGCGACGAGTGCAATTCGCCCACGCCGGCGCGCTGTCATGCCGGGCAGGAGCGCCGACAGGCCATTGGCGGCGCCCATGACATTGGTTTCCATCACCCGGCGAAATTCCACGAGGTCGAAATTGTCGGCGCTCACTTCGGAATGCGTGCCGGCATTGAGCACCGCCAGATCGAGCGGGCCGAGATCGCGCGCAATTGCCTCGGCCGTGCGGGCGACGGCATCGCTGTCGGTCACGTCCAGCCGATAGGGATAGATCGAGGCGCCCCGCGCCGCGCCCTCAGCCGCCAGCGTCTCCAGGTCCGCCTGGGTGCGGGCGCTGGCCGCGATAATATTGCCGCGTGCGCCCAGTTCCAGCGCCAGGGCGCGGCCGATGCCCTTTCCAGCCCCTGTGATCCATATGACCGATTTCGCCATCAGCTTACTCCTTCACAACAGCCGGCCGCCGGGGCAGCGCGTCCAGCGCCCGCCTCCGGCTGGCCGGTAGATTTACGATCGGATGGGGATAGCTGTGGCCCAGGACAACGCCCGAGGCCTCCAGCACCCCCGAGGGCGCCTCGAACGGCCGGTGCAGAAATTCATCCGGCAGCCCCGCAATTTCGGGCACCCACCGGTGGACATAGGCCCCGGCTGGATCGAACCGCTCCCCCTGCAGCACCGGATTGAAGATACGGAACCAGGGGGCGGCATCGAGCCCCGATCCCGACACCCATTGCCAGTTTCCCGGATTGCTCGCCGGATCGGCGTCCACCAGGCAATCCCAGAACCATTCTTCGCCTTGCCGCCAGTCCAGAAGCAGGTTCTTGGCGAGAAACGATGCGGCCAGCATGCGAACCCGATTGTGCATATAGCCCGTCTGCCACAGCTCGCGCATTCCCGCATCGATGATCGGATAGCCCGTTCTGCCCCTGCACCAGGCCTCGAAAGCGCCCGGGTCCCGGCGCCACGCCATGGCGGCGAAATGCGGCTGCATCGGATGCCGGCTGATGTCGTCGCGATGAAACAGCTGATGATAATTGAAATCTCGCCAGGCCAGTTCGGACAAGAATTTCATGACCGCGCCCTGGCAGCCCGGATGACGATGCGCATGCGCCATTGCCCCATGCCAGACCTGGCGCGGTCCGATCTCGCCAAAGCGCAAATGCGGCGACAGCTGCGATGTTGCCGCACGGGCGGGAAAATCGCGGCTCGCATCATAGCCGCCAACAGTGTCCAGGAACAAAATCAGCCGATCCTGCGCCGCCCGTTCCCCCACTTCCCATAAAGGTTCGAGCTTGGTCGTCCATTTCGGAAACGCAACGCTTCTGTCGCTTTTCTGCCGATTGAGGCGGGCCGGGCGCGCGGCGGGCGCGGGGCCCGGGCGCGCGATGGGTTTTTTGCGCAGCGCGTTCCAGAATGGCGTGAAGACGGCATAGGGCTTGTTTTGCCCGGTCAGGAGGTCCCAGGGCTCGACCAGGAGGGCGGCATTGAAGCTCTGCGCCTCGACGTCCCCGTCGCGCAGCGCCGACTTGATCCGCGCGTCGATTGCCCGCCCTGCGGGGTCGTAGCGACGGTTCCAGTAAACCGCGTCAACCCCATCCTCCTGCACCATCTGGGCAATAAGTTCACCTGCCTGCCCCTCCCGCAGGTTTAGCGGAACGCCGATATCGCCCAGGGATAGCGCCAGCCCATCCAGGCTTTTTTCAAGCCACCAGCTCGATGCGCCGCCCGGCCGCCGCAGCGCTGCATCGGTTTCGTGGATATAAATGGCTAATACCGGTTTGCCGGTGGCCAAGGCCGCCTCAAGGGCCGGATTGTCGGAAGTCCGCAGATCGCTCCTGAACCAGACCAGAACGCTTTTTTGGGTCAACGCATCCTCAGTTCGGGTGGTAGGCGCGCCGCTGTGCAGGCCATCGTCCCGCCGCCTACTAGCCTTGCTGCCGCCTATTAGCCTTGCAATGAGGAATACGCTTATGAGGTCGATTTGGATCGGCGCGAAGCAAAATTTTATGAAAAAGCATTTTGCAGCCAAAGCGCAGCAGACAATCTTGCGACGCTGGCCGAGCCATGCCCCGTTGACGTGATCGTGCGCAAGGTTCAGGAATTCATGGCTTGAAGCAGCAGGCGGACCCAGCAAACTCATCTATTACCCAGCAAACTCAACTATTAAGGGCAATGAAAAATCCATGATCGATGATCTTCTCATTCGCAACAAGCTGTGGTCACAGGAAAAAACCGCCAAGCAGGCCGACTACTTCGAACGCCTGTCCAATTTGCAGCGGCCGGAATATCTGTGGATCGGGTGCTCGGATAGTCGGGTTCCGGCCAATGTCATCACCGGACTGGAACCCGGTGAGGTCTTTGTTCACCGCAACGTCGCCAACCTCATTCATTCTACAGATCTGAACATGCTTTCGGTCGTGGAGTTCGCGGTCAACCAGCTGAACGTGAAGCATATCATCGTTTGCGGCCACTATGGATGCGGCGGCATCGGGGCAGCGGTAAGCGAGCAGGATTTTGGCTTGTTAGAACACTGGCTCCAGCCCGTCCGCGACGTTGCCAGAATCAGTTTTCCTCACGTTCACCGTGGCGGCTGGAATGATGAGGCACTGGACCGCTTGTGCGAAGCCTCGATCGTCTCCCAGGTGCAGCGCCTGGCCAATACCCCAACCTTGCAGACCGCATGGGCAGCGGGCAAGGATGTTTCGATCCATGGGTGGGTTTACGGCCTTAAGGACGGGATTCTCACCGACCTCGAATGCACAATTAATCTAGGAAAAACCGACAGGGAGCCAGTATCAGCGTGATCTGACCCCCAGTGCAGGGTCCGAACCCATCAGAAAAACATCGGTTTTACCTATTATGGGAAGCATGCGGGCGAGAGTCCACAAATTGCGCACTCTCGCCATTGACGGTGGTTACATGGCCGACTTGGGCGTCAGAACCGCGTCGATCACATGGATCACGCCATTGGACTGAAGCACGTCCGCAATCGTCACATTGGCCACCGTACCGTTTTCATCGGTAACGGTGATCTTGCCGTCGACATCCTTGAGGGTCAGCTTGCAGCCCCCGACGGTGTCGACGACATGCTCGCTGCCATCGGCCTTGACCATGCTGGCAATATCGCTCGACAAGGCCTTGGCCGGTATCACGTGACAAGCCAAGATGGTGGAGAGCGTGTCCTTGTTTTCCGGCTTCAGCAAATTGTCCACCGTACCAGCCGGCAGGGCGTCGAAGGCGGCGTTCACCGGGGCCAGAACGGTGAAGGGCCCGGGGCCCGACAGGGTTTCGACTAGGCCGGCCGCCTTGACAGCAGCGACCAGCGTGGTGTGATCGGCCGAATTCGCGGCGTTCTCGACAATGTTCTTGTCGACAAGCATGGCGGCGCCGCCGACCATAGGATTGTCCTGGGCCATGGCACCGCCGACCGAGGCGATGGTGAGCATGGCGGCTACGGACAAAGCGCGGAGAGAGAGTGTCATTGCAGTCATTCCTTCCTGAGTTTCGTTCCCCTGTTTGGTGGGGACAAAAGCAGTTACGGAACCGCGCGCAGAAAAGTTTCAGATTTTTGTTACTGCGCCCCGGGCAATGACAGGACCGGTCGGCTCGCCGCTGGGGGAGCCGCCCTTGGGTTCGAGAGTGATCGCCAGAACCGAGCCTTCGCCCCAGCCCGCCATGATTGAAGGCGAGACGGCGACAGCACTGCGCGAGCGCGCCGGGATTACCCCCATCGACACCGGGGCATTGCCGCCCTGAATGGCCCAGAGTTCAAAATCTCGGTCCGGCACGGGCTCGCCCGACAGGGCCGTCAACCGCACATTGCCGCTCCCATCATACAGGGCGAGGAATTTTACCGTGCTGCCCACCTCCTCCAGCGCGGCGACCAGCTGGGTGGTGAGCAGGCCGACATCCGGCGCCGGCCGCAGCAGGTTGAGGCCCATGGCAACGGCCGCAATGGCGAGGGCACCGGCCGCGATGCCCCGCCAGAGCACAAGACTGTTCCAGAATCCCGCCGTCCCGCGCGGCGCCGTGTCGAAGACGCGCTTTTCGACGGCGGCAAGCAATCCGCGGGGCGCCGGCACTTCGGCAAATTCGTCATCCAGTTCGGCAAAGCGCGCGACCCAGAAGGCATGCTCGGCCTGCAGGCCCGGATCGGCCTCGATCAGGGCGCCGACCCGAGCATGTTCGGCAGGCGACAGCAGGCCGAGCACATACTCGGCCACCAGCGCGCTGCGCTCGGCAAAGCCTTCATCGCTGGGTCTGCTGCTGTTCATGTCGAAAGACAGTCCTTCAGTTTGGCCAGGCTCCGCCGCAGCCATGTCCGCATCGTATTCAAGGGAATGGCGTGACGGCTCGCCAGTTCTTCATAGCTATAGCCATCGAGATAGGCGCCCCTTACCGCTGCCGCCCGCTCGGGCTCGAGCGTACCCAGACAATGCTCGATATGGCGTTTCTCATCGCTATGCTCCAGCGAGCGCTCCGGGGTGGGCCCGGAATCGGCAATATCCAGCGCCGCTTCGAGTTCCGATGACGCCGGACGACGCGCCCGCAACATGTCCAGCGCATGGTTGCGCGCAACGGCAACCAGCCAGCTTATGGGGCTGGCACTGCCCATCACATAGCGATCAGCACGTTGCCATATCTTCGTGTAAATTTCCTGGATCGCCTCTTCAGCCTCCGCTCTATCCTTCAAGATACGCAGGGTGACGCCAAAGAGTTTCGCGCTGGTCCGCTCATAGAGCATGCGGAACGCCGCCCGGTCGCGCAGCGCGCAACGAACGATGAGATCGGCAATCTCCTGGCTTTGCGGGCCCATCAGGTTCGTCATAGCTGCAACTCAGCCTCTATGCTTGATCGACCGTAACATGGTCGTGTCAATATTAAAATCGATGGCCCGTTGCCGCGAAGGGCGTGCTGCCGATGGGTCCGATCACAGCGTCTTGCCGTCAACCACGCGGATCTGGCGGCGGCTGTCCAGGGCATCCACGCCCAGCTCAAAAATGCCACCCACTGCCACGCCGGCGATCAGCAGGCCCGTCTGCGTCTTGTTGGCGGTGAGATAGCGCATTGCGATCTTGAAACCATACAGCATGGTGTCAGCCCGCGACCACGACCTGACCGACGCTGACCGCAGTCGGGTCGAGGATGACGACGTCGCCAGCCGCCAGCCCATCGGTCACCACAGCCCGTTCGGCCGGCCAGTCGGAAAAATCGATCGGGCGCTGCGCGACTGTCCCGTTTTTCAGCACCAGCACCTGGTTCTGCGTGCCCTCGCTCACAATGGCGCTGCGCGGCAGCGACAGCGCCGCGTCGGTTTGCGACACGATGATATTGGCATTGACGGTCAGGCCAACGGGCAGATCGACGGGGTTGTCGAAGGCGATCTTTATGGCCCGCCCGCCCGTGGAAGGATCAACGGTAGGCGCTGCAAAGATCACCACGCCATGCTGCAGCACCGAGTCGCCGGCCGACACGCTGGCACCCTCTTCCGCCCGGACCTCTATGGCCTGCCCTGTGATCGCCGCACGGACCTTTACCGCATGGCGCGCCGCAACCCGCCCGTTCACGGCCAGCACCTGAACAAGCGGCCCTTCCGCCGTAACCTCGACCGCCACAATGGCCAGCCTCGGCCCCCATGGCCGCTCGATATAGGAATAGACGCCGCCTGCAATCAGCAGGAACAATCCGGTGAACAGCCATGGCCTGCCGCGTCGACGTCCACACTGCGGTTTTGGTGCGGGTTGAATGGGCGCCATGTTATTGTTCTCTGGTCCTAGACGAGCCTCATTACGCTAGCTCCGGGGCATTGGATCACTGGCTTTCACATCAGCTCCAGATGTCGAAACACACCGGCATCGCTGGAAAGGGCGCCATTCCCGTCCGCGCGCCGACAAGGCTCACCGCACAAAATACTGGGTGATGAAAAACCCGCACATAGCGGCCAGGCCGGTCAATGCAGTGCCCCAGGCCAGGTCTACCAGCGTAACCGACCAGGGCCAGTTACGCAGGGTAGACAGGTTGGTCAGGTCATAGGTGCCATAGGCGACGAAGCCCAGCACCAGGCCGGCGACGAGCGCCTTGCTCCATCCGCCTTCGGCAAGCGCTGGAGACACGGCAAAATATACAATGCCCCCGACATAGAACAGATAGAACAGGCCGGCGATCATCAAGTTCGGCTGCTCCAGCAGCAGCGCGCCCAGGCGCGGGCGATAAATACCTGCAGATGCGGTCGACAACCACACGAAGTCGACGGCGAAAAACACCACCGCGGTGGCGGCATAGGCGACCAGATGCGTAAACATATCGGTTCCCTTGGCTAGATTTTCAGGATGGGCTGGATCAGGCGTACCAGCCAGCTGCTGAAGCGCAGCGGCGCATCGGTCACCGCCAGGCAGATGCAGTCGGCTTCCGGGGTGGCCGTCGGGGTATGCAGGATGGAGCCATCAGCATCCTCGATGTCGCCGGGGCCGAACAACAGCGCGCCATCGCGAAAGCTGCCCGCCAGCACCAGGGTAAGTTCCCTGCCGCCATGACTATGCTCCGGCACCGGCTTTCCTGCTGGAATGCGCAGCAATCTGACCTGGGTGGTCTTGTCGGCGGTCGGCAGCAGCATCTGCGCTGCGCCGCGGCCCAGCGGGCGCCAGGCGATCGTGTCGATGTCCCCACCCACATAGGCGCGCAGCGGCATCGGCAATACCGGCTTGCCGGTTTCCTTTTGCGGCGCCTGTGCAATGCGTGCGGGAGCAGGCTCTGCATGAAGGCGCGCGCGCATCGCGCCCCAGGCGTCTTGCGCCAGAGGCTCGGTGACGATGGCGTCAAGCAAGGCGCCCCCGAGCATGTCGGCATGTTCGGACCGGGCCCGGCAATGGGGACACAAGGCCAGATGCGAGCCGACGGCAATGGTCCAGCCCTCCGACAGGCTACCGGAGGCATAGTCGAGCAACAGGTCTTCGCTGAGATGGTGCTGCGGGTTCATGGCTGCGTGCCCCCCTGTCCCAGCGCCGCGCGCAGCTTGGCAAAACCCAGCCGCATGCGCGATTTGACCGTGCCCAGCGGCAGCGCCAGCTGGGTGGCGATCTCGCTCTGGGACTGTTCCTGATAGAAGGCCAGTTCCAGCACCTGCAATTGTTCCGACGGCAATTCGGCCAATGCCGCGCGCACTAAATGCTCATTCTGGCGATTGTGCAGTGCCTGATCGGCGGCCACCGGCGTTTCAGGCACCAGCGCCGGGTCGTCCGGGTCGATCTCGGCCCGACGATCACGCCGGAGCGCGTCGATGCGCTGGTTACGGGCAATGGTGAAAATCCAGCTAGCCGCGACACCGCGACTGGCATCGAACAGGCTGGCCTTGCGCCAGACCGTCATCATGGTCTCCTGCATGAGCTCCTCTGCCCGGCTGGAATCGACCTTGGCCATATACGCCTTGATGCGGGGCCCGAAATGGCGGAACAGTTTTTCAAACGCGTCAACGTCGCGCGAGCGCCCAACCTCAAGCAAGAGCTGGGTCATCTGCCTGTCGGCGTTGCCGTCATCTTCACGGGACATCGGTCTCGTATGTTGTTTTTGACGGCGCACCGGCACACCGCCTCTCATCCCTGCAATCAGTAATGCAGGACGCGAGCCCGTCAAAACGAAATTGGGTGCAGGCGATGTCTGTGTCATGGCCAGGATTACGGCGCTCGGTCCAATTTGGATCACGCACATATTTTATTTTACTGGAGGTCATCCGGCCGCCGGTCCCTCTCGTAATGGTCATACCAAGCATAAGGATATGATCGTGAACTGCGCCCAACCACACCTGCCCCCATCCCGGTCCCGAAAAATTGCCGTCATCGGTTCGGGCATTGCCGGGCTCTCGGCCGCCTGGATGCTGGGTGGCAACCATGAGGTGGTGATCTATGAGGCCGAAAAGCGGCTGGGTGGCCACGCCCACACCGTGGACGTCCCCACCGGCCCGACAGCAACCGCCGTTGACACCGGCTTCATCGTATACAACGAGGGCAATTATCCCAATCTGGTGGCGCTTTTCGATCATTTGGGCGTGCGCACCCAGCCTTCGGAAATGTCGTTCTCGGCTTCGCTCGACAATGGCAGGCTGGAATATTCCAGCTCGGCGATCATGGCGCAGCCGAGCAATCTGCTCAGCGCGCGCTTCTGGCGCATGCTGCGGGACTTGACGCGGTTTTATCGGGATGCACCGGGCCTGCTGTCGCGGACGGACCTGCAGGAAATCACGCTGGGCGAATTTCTGGACCATGGCGGTTATGCGCAATGCTTCATCGACGACCATTTGCTGCCCATCGGCGCCGCGATCTGGTCGGCCTCATCCAGCCAGATGCGGGATTACCCGCTTTTTGCCTTCATCCGTTTCTTTGAAAGCCATGGCCTGCTCAAACTCGCCCGGCGCCCCCTATGGCGCACCGTGACCGGGGGCAGCCGTCGCTATGTGGAGCGCCTCGCGGCCCAGACCCCGGCCAGCCTGCGGCTCGGCTGCGGCGCCAGGCGCATCGTCCGCGACGCCGAGGGCGTGCTCGTGACGGACGCCGGCGGTCATTCGGACCGCTTCGATGAAGTGGTTATTGCAACCCATGCCGATCAGGCGCTGCACTTGCTCGCAGACCCGGACCAGACCGAGGCCGAGTTGCTCGGCGCTTTCCATTACACGCTCAATCGCGCCGTGCTGCATACCGATCCCAGCCTGATGCCCCGCCGGCGCCTCGCCTGGTCGAGCTGGAACTATCTGGCGGGACCGGCAGGTCCCGACGATGCCCTGTGCGTCACCTACTGGATGAACCGGCTGCAAAATCTCGATCGGCGCCATCCCCTGTTCGTGACCCTGAACCCCCACAAGCCGATTGCCCCGGAGCAGATCCTGGGCAGCTTCGTCTATCGCCATCCGCTCTTCGACAGGGCGGCGCTCAAGGCCCAGCAACAGCTCTGGCGGCTCAATGCCAACCGCAAGACCTGGTTCTGCGGCAGCTATTTCGGCTATGGCTTCCACGAGGACGCCCTGCAATCGGGCCTGGCCATTGCCGAGGCGCTGGGCGGCTTGGCGCGGCCGTGGTCCGTTCCCCGGCAGTCGGATCGCATCGCCAGCCGGCCCGCCATGGAGACGGCGTTCTGATGCCCCGGTCGGGCCTCTATCGCGGCCAGGTCATCCATGCCCGCCTGCGTCCCCGGCGGCATAATCTGCGCTACCGGGTTTTTTCGCTGCTAATCGACCTGGACGAGGCCGAAGCCTTGAGCGAGCGCAGCGCGATTTTCGGCTTCAACCGCTGGGCGCCGATCAGCATATGGGAAAAAGACCTCGGAGATGGGCGCGGCCATGGCTTGCGCAACTGGGTGGAGGGCGTCCTGGCCCAGGCCGATCTGGCCATTGCCCATCCGCGCATCGACATATTGTGCTATCCGCGGCTGTTCGGCTTCGTCTTCAACCCCCTGACCGTCTATTATTGCAGCGACGCGGCGGGCGCGGTCCGGGCGCTCATCTATGAGGTGTCCAACACCTTCGGGGAGCGCTGGATCTATGTGCTGCGGACCAGCGAAGCGACGGGCCCCTTCAGGCATGATTGCGCAAAGCAGTTCTATGTCTCGCCCTTCATGCCGATGAACTGCCATTATCACTTCCACGTGGTGGAGCCCGGCGATCACGTCATGGTGCGGATCGATGAGACGGATGGCGAAGGGCTGTTGCTGCGCGCCGTATTTGCCGGCGAACGCCACGAATTCACCGACCGGGAACTTGGGTCCGCCCTGTTCCGCTATCCGCTGATGACGCTCAAGGTCGTCGGCGCCATTCACTGGGAAGCCCTGCGGCTCTTGCTCAAGAAAGTGCCGGTCTTCCGCCACGAGCCGGCGGCAAACCGCCTGAGCGTGACCATAGTGGGCGCGTCGGGCCAGCCTGTCGATACAGAGCTTCATGGATAGGTGAACGCTACATTTTCGGCGGTCATGATTTTACTGACGGACGCCAAAACACGCAGATAAAGTGTAAGCGCGAAGGCTATCCCGTCTGACCTGAAGGGGTCGACTGGGGTATTGGCACCGTGAGTTTGATGACGGTGTGAGTTCCTATGTTTGCGCATGTGCCCAGTGATAGAAGCTTCCAGTTGCTGGAGGTGGTGCCGAGCCGAATGGAGAGCACTCCGGCAGTAGCGCGGCGCAACTGGCCGGATGATACCAAAGCCAGGATCGTGGAAGAGGCCCTTGCGCCAGACGTGAACGTTTCGGCAGTGGCGCGGCGCCACGGGATCTCTCCCTCGCAGTTGTTCGGCTGGCGTCGCAAGGCCATGGCCAAGGGTCAGGTCAAGCGGCGCGATGCGCCTGACGAAGACGCGGAACCCGCAAGCGGCGTCGTTGAGATTGGCATCGGTGGTGCCACGGTCCGTGTGGGGTCTGCGGTCAGCGAGGATCATCTTCGTCGTGTCCTTCGCGCCGTGCGGTCGGCATGATCCCCTCGGGCGTGAAGGTGTACCTGGCCAGCCAACCCGTGGACTTCAGGAAAGGGCCTGACGGGCTTGTCGGTCTGGTGCGCGATGCCGGAGCCGATCCGTTCAACGGCTCGCTTTACGTGTTCCGCGCCAAGCGGGCAGACCGGATCAAGATCGTCTGGTGGGACGGGACTGGCCTTTGCCTTTACGCCAAGCGGCTGGAAAAGGCGGCGTTCTGCTGGCCGAGGATCGGCAACAGCCGGGTCCAGTTGAGCCATGCTCAACTGCTGTCGCTGGTGGAGGGCATGGATTGGAAACGGGTGCGCTCGGCGCCGGTGGGCCGCCCGCAATCGGCTGGATAAAAAGCCTGCGGCAGACTGACTCACAGGCACAAAAACTCAGGTTATCCGGGACGTTTTGTGCCATGATGCGGGCATGGTTCCGGCCGATCCGCAGCAGCTTCCGGGACTGTCAGTAATTTCGTGTGTGGCGGGCGATTGCATATTACGCCGCCATGGCTCGGATGAAGCGCTCGCCGAAGATGACAGCGAACTGCGCCTTGGCCATGGACCATTCACGTGGCGGCATTTTCCACTCTTTCTCTGACCGGTTCAAGATCAGATACAGCAATTTGGTGGCAGCATCGTCGCTGGGGAAGTGGCCCCTGGCCCTGACCGCCCGCCGCAGCTTTGAGTTCAGCGCCTCGATGGCGTTTGTGGTGTATACGATCCTGCGGACCTCGTCGGGGAAGCCAAAGAATGGGATGACCTCGCTCCAGGCGCGCCGCCAGCTCTGGCCGATGGCGGGATAGCGCTGCCCCCAATAGCCGGCCTCGAAGGCCGTCAGCGCCTGTTCGGCAGCGTCGGCATCGGTGGCGCGGTAAATCTGCTTGAGCGCACTTGCCAGCCCCCTGCGGTCCTTCCAGGAGACGAAGTCCATCGAGTTGCGCAGCAAATGGACGATGCAGGTTTGCACCACCGTCTCGGGGAATACGGCGGTAATCGCTTCGGGGAAGCCCTTGAGGCCATCCACGACCGCCAAAAGGATATCCTCGGTGCCGCGGTTCTTGAGCTCGTTCATCACCCGCAGCCAGAACTTGGCGCCTTCATTCTGCTCGAGCCAGAGGCCGAGCACCTCCTTGGCGCCATCGGCGCGCACCCCCAGGGCGATATGGATCGCCTTATTGCGCACCATGCCTTCGTCGCGGATCTTGACCCGGATCGCATCGAAGAACACCAGCGGATAAACCGGGTCGAGCGGCCGCTGCTGCCAGGTGGCAACCTCATCGAGAACCGCGTCTGTCACCGTTGAAATAAGGTCCGGCGATACGTCAATGCCGTATAGCTCGCGCAGGTGCCCGGCGATCTCGCGCGTGCTCATGCCCCGGGCATACATCGACACGATCTTGTCGTCGAAGCCGGGGAAACGGCGCTGATACTTGGCGATCAGCTGCGGATCAAAGCTCGACTGCCGGTCGCGGGGCACGTCAATCTCCAGCTTGCCGGTCTCGGTCGTCACTGAACCGCCCCAGGTTTTCCGGAGGCCGTTTGGTTTAAGTTATGCGGCCATGGC
>NZ_JAUCDN010000007.1:0-27768 GCF_034675085.1 Devosia sp. | reverse complement strand
GGTGACCCCCACCGGCAGCAGCGACTTGCCGGTCAGCAGCGCCCGCGCCGCGCCGGCATCGACCTGCAAGGTGCCGGCCAAGGCCAGCGTGCCCATGATCCAGCGCTTGCGCGCCTGCGCCCGGCTGTGGGCGGGATGGAACAGGGTATGGCGCCCGCCGGCCATCAGGGTGGCCAGGGGATGGCTCTCGGTGCCCTTGGCGATGATCATGGCGGTGCCGGCCTGGGTGGCGATCTTGCCGGCCTCGACCTTGGTGGTCATGCCGCCGCGCGAAAGATGGCTGGCGGCACCCCCGGCCATCGCCTCGATGGCGGGCGTGATGGCCCTGACCTCGCCCAGATGGGTGGCGGTGGGATCCTTGGCCGGCGGGGCGGTGTAGAGCCCGTCGATATCGCTGAGCAGCACCAGGCAATCGGCCTCGATCATGGTGGCGACGCGGGCCGAAAGCCGGTCATTGTCGCCATAGCGGATTTCGGCGGTGGCCACCGAATCGTTCTCGTTGATGATCGGCACCGCCCCCAGCCCCAGCAGCGTTGCGATGGTGGTGCGGGCGTTGAGATAATAGCGCCGCTCTTCGGTGATGTTGGGGGTGATCAGAATCTGGCCGGTGACGATGCCATGCCGGCCCAGCGCCTCGGCCCAGGCCTGGCTGAGCGCGATCTGCCCGGCGCTGGCGGCGGCCTGGGACTGCTCCAGCGTCAGCGCCACCGCCGAAAGCCCCAAAAGGCCCCGCCCCAGCGCGATGGCGCCGGAGGAGACGATGACCACCTCGCAGCCGCCGGCCTTGAGGGTCGCCAGGTCCTCGGCCAGTTGCGCCAGCCATTCGGCCCGCAGCCGGCCGGCCTTGTCGACCAGAAGGGCCGAGCCGATCTTGATGGTGATGCGCTTATAGGGCGCAAGAATATTGGCGCTCATCAGGGGGTCCAGTTCGGCTGATTCTGGCGGCTCCGGGCCTGTTCGGCCTCGGCGCGCTCGGCGTCGAGCACGGCCAGCACCGCATAGAGAACCTTGTCGATGCCCTGGTGGCTGACGCCGGAAACGGTCAGCACCTCGGCTCCGCTCTCGGCTTCGAGCCGGGCGATCTTGTCGGCCAGCTCCTCGGCGGGAATGGCGTCGATCTTGTTGAGCACCACCAGTTCGGGCTTTTCGGCCAGGATTTCGTCATAGGCGGCCAATTCGCCCCGAATGGTGGCATAGGCCCCTTCCACATCCTCCTGCGTGCCATCGATCAGGTGGATGAGCACGCCGCAGCGCTCGACATGGCCCAGGAACCGGTCGCCGATCCCCGCGCCTTCGCTGGCCCCCTCGATCAGCCCGGGAATATCGGCCAGAACGAAATCGCGCTCACCGATGCTGACCACGCCCAGATTGGGGTGGAGCGTGGTGAAGGGATAATCGGCAATTTTTGGCTTGGCCGCCGAAACGGCGGCGAGGAAGGTGGATTTGCCGGCATTGGGCAGGCCGACCAGCCCCGCATCGGCGATGAGCTTCAATCGCAGCCAGACCCATTTTTCCGTGCCCTGCTGGCCCGGATTGGCGCGGCGGGGCGCCTGGTTGGAACTGGTCTTGAAATGGGCATTGCCGAAGCCGCCATTGCCGCCCGAAAGCAGCACCACGCGCTGGCCCACCTCGGTCATGTCCACGATCAGGGTTTCGTTGTCGTCCTCGAACACCTGCGTGCCCACCGGCACGCGCAGCACCACATCGGCGCCATCGGCTCCGGTGCGCAGCTTGCCCATGCCATGGATGCCGGTCTTGGCCTTGAAGTGCTGCTGGTAGCGATAGTCGATGAGCGTATTGAGCCCATCGACGCATTCGACCACCACATCGCCCCCCCGGCCGCCATTGCCGCCATTGGGGCCGCCGAATTCGACGAATTTTTCGCGCAGGAAGCTGACCGCGCCGGCACCGCCGTCGCCGGAGCGAACATAGACCTTGGCCTGGTCGAGGAATTTCATCTGTCTCTGGCCTTCCAGGTGGTGCGGGTCAATTGGGTGTCGATATGCTCCACCTCGGCGTCGCGTGCAAGGCAGAGCAGGTGCGAGCGCCCGGTTTCGACGAATCCGAGCTTGCTCTGAATGGCGAAGGAGGCGGCGTTGAAGTGAAAGACGCCCGAATAGAGCGCCTCGGCTCGCGACGCCTCGAAAAACCAGTCGATGGCGGCGCTGACCGCCTCGGTCATGATCCCCTGGCCCCAGAAGGGCCGCCCCAGCCAATAGCCGATGACCGGCCCCTCGGCGCCGCGGTGAAAGCCGACATGGCCGACCATGCCGGCTTCGGGCAGGGCGATGGCGAAGCAGGTTTCTTCCACCGGCAGATTGGGCAGGCGCGTGCGCAGCCAGGCCCGCGCATCGCTCAGCCGATATGGAAACGGCACCCGCGCCAGATTGCCCGCCACCTCGAAATCGTTGAGATAACGGGCAATGGGTTCGTCATCGCCCGATTGCGGCTGGCGCAGGATGAAGCGTGCGGTGCGCAGCACGGGGATCATGCCGGTCCTCCCTTTTCCAGATCGCGTTCCACCAGCAGCGATCGTTGCCCGGCCAGTGTGCCGGACGCGTGGGTGAGAGTGCCGATCTGGGCAAAGCCTAGCTTTTCCAGCACGTGACGCGAGCCGGCATTGGTGGGCAGCACCAGGGCGCGCAGCACCGAGCCACCGGCCTGCCGGGCCGCCTCGACCACGGCGCGCCCCGCTTCGGTGGCATAGCCCCGGCCCCAATGCGGCTGGCCCAGCCAATAGCCCAGCTCGGGCGGCCCGCCGGCCGGAAAATGCAGGCCCACCGTGCCGATATAGCGCCCCTCAAGCAGGATGGACCAGGCAAATTCCTCAGGCCCCCGGGCGATGGTCTCGACGAAGAGCCGGCCATCCTCTTCTCCATAGGGATGGGGCAGGCGCGACAGCACCTGGTGAATGGCCGGATTGTTGGCGAGCATGGCCATTTCGGACACATGGGCGAGGCTGGGGGTGGCCAGCACCAGGCGGTCCGTCGTCAGCGTTTGGGGAAGGCGGGGCCTGATGCTGTCCATTACGGGTCTGCTCGAAAACAAAAAGGGGAACCGGCGGGCCGGCTCCCCTTTGCAATATCGTCTTGCGAACTGGGCCGGGGAACGGGTCGCCGGCGGGTTCGGAAAGCCGGCCGGGTTATTCGGCGGCCTCTGCCGGGATGACGGACACGAAGACCTGCGCATTGGCGCGGGTGCGGAACGAGACCGAACCGTCGACCAGCGCATAGATGGTGTGGTCCTTGCCCAGGCCGACGCCCGAGCCGGGATGCCACTTGGTGCCGCGCTGGCGGATGATGATGTTGCCGGCGATGACGGCTTCGCCGCCAAACTTCTTCACGCCGAGACGACGGCCGGCCGTATCACGACCGTTGCGGGACGAACCGCCTGCTTTCTTATGGGCCATCTCTGGTGCTCCTTATTCCTTGTCGGCCTTGGGTTCGGCCTTCTTGGCCGGGGCCTTCTTCGCCGGCTTTTCAGCGGCGGCTTCACTCTCGGCGGCAGCCTTTTTCGGCGCGGCCTTCTTGGCGGGCGCCTTGGCTTCCGTTTCGGCCTTGGCTTCAGCCTTGGGCTCGGCCTTCTTGGCCGGGGCCTTTTCGGCGACCGCTTCGGTCTTGTCGGCAGCGGCGGCGGCCTTGATGGTCGGCTTGGCGCCGCCCGTCAGAATTTCGGTGATGCGCACGGTCGAGAGCAACTGGCGATGGCCGTTGCGGCGGCGCGAATTGTGCCGGCGGCGCTTCTTGAAGACGATGACCGTCTTCTGCTTCTTGGTCTCGACCAGCTCGGCGGCAACCAGCGCGCCTTCCACCAGCGGGGCACCCACGGTGTCGCCCACCATTAGCACCTGGTCGAAGGTGACGATGGTGCCGGCTTCGGCATCGAGCTTTTCGATCTTGAGAACGTCGTTGGCGGCAACCTTGTACTGCTTGCCACCGGTCTTGATTACGGCGAAAGTCATCATTCAACCGGGAGCGTCAAACGCCCGGTCCCTTTGTGTCGCGCCCTGTGGCGCCGCAGGCAAAGCCCATCAAGCCTGCGGTCTTCGAACATGCTGCCGGCAGAAACCGGCGGGCAGCCTCGAACAGCGTTGTCAAACGAAGAAGGCGCGCCGGACCAGCCAGCGCGCATTCGCCGGTGCTTATCGGGGCAAATGCCCGCCGAGTCAAGCGTTGCCGGCGCCCCGCGGATACCAGTCGCGCAGGCGTACCTGGCTCTGCGCCCCCACCGCATCGGCAAAGAGCATCAGGTCACTCTCTTTGTAGTGATAGGGATAGACGATGGCGGGGCGAAAGACATTGACCGCCGCCGCCGCTTCCTGTGGCGTCATCGTATAGGGCAGGTTCATCGGCAGGAAGGCCAGGCCGATGCCGGTGAGCCCAAGCATGGCCGGAGTGGGCTCGGTGTCGCCGGCGATATAGACCCGCTTGTCGCCGAGGGTGAAGATATAGCCATTGCCTATCCCCTCGGGGTGGTAGCGCAACCGCTCGGGCGTGATGTTGTGGGCCGCAATGGCGCTGACCGAAACGCCATCGATCATGGCCGTCTCGCCATTGGCCAGTGCCGTCGCATGGGCCTGGAGCGGCGCCGGCAGTTTTTCGAACACATCGGCATTGCTCAGGATCGGCGCCGCGCCGGCGATCGCGTTCAACGTGGGCAGGTCGAAATGGTCGCCATGCCCATGCGTGATGAGAATGGCCGTGGGGGCCGGCAGCCCCTGGTAAAGCCCGGTCCCGCCCACCGGATCGACATAAAGGATATGCGGCCCGAAGCCGAGCACGAGACTGGCATGTTCGACCGGATGGACGATGATATCGGCCTGGCCTGCTGCAATTCTGTCGCCCTGCATGTCCGCACGCTCCTCTGCTCGGGTGGGTAGGATGGCAAAAGCCTTGCCGATCAAGGGCAGGCTGGCAAGTCCGGCAAGCACGTGGCGGCGGCGTGGCATGGCTCCCTCCTTTTCACATCCACGCGCTTAACGGCCACGGGGGGCGTTGCGTTTGCCTGCCACGACATCGTGATGGGCCCGCGCGGCAGCAAAAAGCCGATAAGAGGTGTTGCGAGCCGCTTGAGCCTATGCCATAAGCCCGCCCGTATCGACCAGCCGGGCCGCCCTGCGCGCCCTTTCGATCTCGCGGAGAGATGGCAGAGCGGTTGAATGCACCGCACTCGAAATGCGGCATAGGGGCAACTCTATCGGGGGTTCGAATCCCTCTCTCTCCGCCAAACACAATCCATTGATTTCATTGCGTATTTGACGTTTCGGGCGGGCGTTGTGCCCAGCAATGTACCCGAGGCGGCCACGCATCTTGCCGCGCCTCCCCGCAGCTGGCGATTCCAGATCAGGATGCCGCGTAAGACCGACTGGAATTGCTGCCGCATCGGATATGGGCCTGCTGACCGGGACCTCAATATCCTCCATGTGGGTACGAACGAGGGACTTGGAGCCGGGAGCGGTCTGTCGGCTTTGCTTGGTTTTGGTGTCAAACGCGACAACATGTACCTGCTCACCTGGCTCCCATCGGCGCATGCGCAATTCGCGTCGATTGCCTCATGTGCGGAAACTGGCGTGCCTTCAATGCCGCATTCCTTCTGGTCATGTGGCCGGAGCAGGGCGTCTAGCGGATGGCTTTTCCGTTACTCGGATCGAAGAAATGCAGCGCGTTTCGGCGAACGCCCAGCGTGATCTTCTGGCCGAGCGAGACGCTTGTATTTCCTTCGAGACGTGCGGTGAAAGGGCTCTCATTGCCTGGGCGAGGCGCGAGGCTTTCATCGCCCTGGTCCTCATTGCCGCCGAAATGGTCTGCCCTGATTGTGGGCGTCTGGACGGGAAAGACGACCATGATTTCGCTGCCCAGCCTCTCGACCAGTTCGACCTTGACGGTGACGGGCACGAAATCCTGCGAGCCGGCATCGGCCCGGAAATCTGTGGGACGAATTCCCACGATGATCTTGCCGCCGAGATAGGGGTCGAGCTTGGTGCCGGCAGGAATGGGGAGCTCGATATTGCCGATCGTCACCACGCCGTCGCCCACACGGGCCTCGGCAAAATTCATCTCGGGCGAGCCGATGAAGCCGGCCACGAAGATATTGGCTGGCCGGGAGAAGAGATTGTCCGGCGTATCGACCTGTTGGATCAGTCCGTCTCGCATGACGCAAACCCTGTGTCCAAGGGTCATGGCCTCGGTCTGGTCATGGGTCACATAAATGGTCGTGGTCTTGAGCTGCTCGCGCAGGCGCGCAAATTCGGTGCGCATATGCACCCGCAGCTTGGTGTCGAGATTGGCGAGAGGCTCGTCCATCAGGAAGGCGACAGGATTGCGGACGAGGGCGCGGCCGATGGCGACGCGCTGACGCTGGCCGCCTGAAAGCTGGTTGGGATAGCGTTGCATCAGCGGCGTGAGGCCCAGCGTCTGCGCGGCTGCGGCGATGCGTCGATCGGCCTCCGCCTTGGGCGTGTTGCGCAGGCGCAGACCGAAGCCCAGATTGCGCTCGACCGTCATGTGTGGGAACAGCGCATAGGTCTGGAAGATCATGGCGATGTCACGGTCCTTGGGCTGGAGGTCGTTCATGACCTTGCCGCCAACGCGGATTTCGCCATCGCTGATCGTATCAAGCCCGGCCACCATTCGCAGCAGCGTGGACTTGCCGCAGCCGGAGGGGCCGACCAGAACCAGGAACTCGCCGTCCTCGATCTCCAGGGAGACATTGCTCAGGGCGGTATAGGCATTGCCGTAGCGCTTGGTGACGTTCTGAATTGAGATGTTTGCCATTTGCTAAGCCTTGATGGCGCCGAAGCTGAGCCCGCGGATGAGCCCCTTCTGACTGAGGATGAGCAGGATTGCGATGGGCAGGACGAGAAGCGTCGCCGCAGCCATGAGAGGGCCGATCTGGACGTTCTGGAAACCCATGAAGGAGAAGATGGCGACCGGGCCGGTCTTCACCGCGCCGCCGGCGAGGGTGAAGGCGAAGGCCAGTTCGTTCCATGAGAAGATGAAGACGAGGATGGCGGTGGCCATCATGCCGGAGCGCACCTGGGGGATCGCGACGCTGAATAGCGTGCGAAACGTGCCCGCGCCTTCCATATAGGCCGCTTCCAGCACTTCGCGGGGCAGTTCGGCAAAGAAGCTGCGGAGCATGAAAAAGGCCAGCGCCAGGCTCACGATCACATGCATGATGATGAGGCCGAGAAGTGTATCCTGCAGGCCGGCCGTGCGGAAAAGCAGGAAATAGGGCACGACCACCACAAAGGCCGGCAGCATGCGCGTGCTCAGGATCCAGCCTTCGATCTGGGTGCGGCCAGGAAATTCGCGCACCGCGCAGATATAAGCGGCTGGCGTTGCGATGACGATCACAATGGCGGTGGACGCCAGGCCAATGATCACCGAATTGAATAGGGCCAGCAGGAATTCCCGGTTGGCCAAAACCGTCTGGAAATTCGCCAGGGTGAGCTGGGCGAGGAAGCTGCCCTCGGCCACGGGATCAAGCAGCGCGATGCTGACGATATAGATCATCGGCGCGGCCCAGACGGAGCAAAACAGTGCAAGGCCAATAAAGCGGATGACGTTGAGGCGTCCTTGACTGGGCATGGTCAGGCTCCACGTTTGGCGACGAGGCGTTTCATAAGGGGCTGGGACAGAACCAGGATGATGGCCAAGAGGACAAGCGCGAGCGCCGAGGCGTGGCCGAAGTTCAGATTCTGGAAGGCCAGCCTGTAAAGCAGCATGTTGAGCGTTTCGGTGGCATTTCCCGGCCCGCCCCCCGTGACCACCCAGAAGGTGTCGAAGGTTCGGAACAGGTCGATGCCGCGGAAGAGCACAACAACAAGGATGAGAGGGCGCAAAAGAGGCAGCGCCACGAAGACTATGCTCTGCCAGTATCCCGCGCCTTCGACCGCGGCTGCCTCGAACGGCTCGCGCGGCAATGCAACCAGGCCTGCCAGCAGGATCAGCACGACAAAGGGCGTCCATTGCCAGGCGTCAACGATGATCAGCGAGGGCAGGGCCAGCTCCGGGGATGCCGTCCAGTCGAGCGAGGGCAAGCCCAGGGCCGTCAAAAGCATGTTGATGCCCCCGCCGGCGGGATTGAACAGCAGGCGCCAGGCGAGCGCCAGGGCCACCGGAGTAAGTCCGAATGGGAGGATGAGGATCGTGGTGAAGAGCCGATGCCCGGCAATCGGCTGCCACAGCATCAGCGCGACGAGAAAGCCGAGCGCCAACTGGGTGGCGAGCGAGACCACCACGAAGATCGCGGTGACAGTGAGCGAGTGCAGGAAGGAGGCACGCCCCACAACCGCCATGAAATTGGCGCCGCCGTTGAAGCCATCGTTGAAGGGCTGGGTGAGGTCCTTGGCATGGAGGCTGTAAAAGACGTTGGCCACGAACGGATAGATCGTGAGTGCCGCCAGCACGACGACCATTGGCGCCAGCATCACCAGGGGCGCGGCGCGCTCCAACGTTAGCGGTGGGCGCTTGCGCGCGCCAGATGTGCCATGCACCATCCAATACCTCCCAGTATAGCCCTTTCCGGGTCTTGATGCCTATATCTCATATTGTATGAGAAGAAAAGTTAGTTCAGGGCATTTGGCGGGCGCGCGCCGGAGAAAAATGCCGAAAGATTGTCCAGCGCGAGGAGCGCCATGTCATTGCGCGTTTCCATGGTGGCGCTGGCCATATGGGGCGTGGCAATGACCGAGGGGTGCTGCACCAGAACGCCATTGGGATGGGGCTCGCGGGCGAAGACATCGAGGCCCGCTGCCGCCACGATGCCCTTGTCGAGCGCGTCAAGCAGAGCCGATTCGTCCACCAGCGAACCCCGGGCTGCATTCACCAGTATCGCGCCGGGCTTCATCCGTGCGAATTCGGCAGCGCTCAGCAGGGGGCGATTGCCGGGCATGGCCGGACAATGCAGGCTCACTATATCGGATGCGGCAAGCAGGTCTGGCAGCGTGTCGTGATAGACCGCGTCACCGGCGATGTCGGAGTGCAGCGCCATGCGGTCATGGTAGTGGATGGTCATTCCAAAACCGAGCGCGCGGCGGGCAACCGCCTTTCCGATCCTGCCCATGCCAACAATGCCCAGCGTCTTTCCCCAAACGCGCGTGCCGGCCAGTTCCACCATGCCGAGGCCGTGCGACCAGCCATTGGCGATGAGCGTCATATGCTCGCCCGCCCGGCGTGCTGCCATCAGCACAAGCATGAAGGCATAGTCCGCCGTGCATTCGTCCAGCACGCCGGGCGTGTTGGTAACGACGATGCCGCGACTGCGGGCTGCTTCGACATCGACGTGATCGAAGCCGACGCTGGCCGTGGCAACGATCCGCACGCTTTCGGGCAATTGTGCCATGGCGTCCGCATCCAGGACTACATTGGCCGAGAGCAGCAGGGCCTGCGCGGCGCTCGCGCGCAATAGGCCGAGTGTGGTCGCAGTATCGAGATCCCGACCGCCGGAGGGCACGAGATCGAAACGCTGTTCGGCAAGAATCATGGCGGCTGGCGGCAGGTGCCGGGCGATCAAAAGGCTGGGTTTCATGTGTCAGGAAGCAAAATTGTGTCTGAGAATAGAAGGTCCGTCGGCGCGCAATTCGGCCAGAGAGTGCACACCGCTAAGGGCCATTGTGATGTCGAGTTCCGAGCGAATGAGGCGGATCACGCCGGCAACGCCGCGTTCTCCATCCGCAGCCAGTCCATAGGCATAGGCACGACCCAGCAGCACGGCATCAGCCCCCAGGGCCAGGGCCTTGAACACGTCGCTGCCCCGGCGGATGCCACTGTCGAGGAGGATTTCAGCCTCGCCTTCGATCGCTTTGACAATAGGGGGCAGGGAGGCCACGGAGGAGCATGCGCCATCGAGCTGCCGGCCGCCGTGATTGCTCACCACGATGGCGTCGGCGCCAGCCATGACGGCCTCGCGCGCGTCCGGGACGGAGAGGATGCCCTTGACGACGAGGCGCCCTTTCCACTGCTGCCGAAGCCAGGCGACATCCTTCCAGGTGAGGCTCGGATCGATTTGCGCCGAAAGCCGGCTGGCCTGGGCCATCACCCCATGGCCATAATCCTTCCGTCCGGCGATATTGCCAAGCTGCGGCACGCCGCCCGGAGCCATTTGCAGGCACCAGCGCGGGTGCAGCGCGAGATCGGCAAGGGCACGCGGCCCGAGCCGCGTGGCGGTGCGGAAGCCGTTGCGCGTGTCGCGCTCGCGGATGCCCGAGACATTGGCATCGACCGTGAGTACCAGCGTCGGCGCGCCGAGCCTTTGTGCCGCGTCCAGCATTTCAAGAGAAAGATCGCGGTCGCGAAAAACATAGCTCTGGAAAACCGGGCGTTCTGAAACAGCCTTGGCGACCTCGGCGAGGCCGGTTATCGACATGGTCGAGAGGCAGAAGGGAATGCCTGCTCGTTCCGCCGCGCGCGCCGCCTTGATCTCTCCACGATGACTGAACATGCCGCAAAAGCCGAGAGGCGCCAGCATGAGCGGCGCGGACCAGTTGCGGCCGAGGAAGCTTGCCTCGTGATCACGCACGGCCACGTCGCGCAGAATGCGCTGTTCGATGGTAATGGTGTCGAAATCATTGCGATTGCGACGCAGCGTCACCTCTCCGAAGGAGCCGCCATCGAGATAGTCGAAGAACATGCGGGGCAACCGCCGCCGGGCGCGGATGCGGTAGTCATCGATATTTGCAGCGAGCATTGCGGATGATCCGTCAATCTGCGGGGCGCTGTTCCAGGGCTTCTAGCGTCTGGCGCAGGGCCCTTTCGACAAGGACGCGCAACTGTTCGGCGGCGCCCGCACTGTCCCGGGCCAGAATGGCCTCGAGCACGCTTTCATGTTCGGGCAGGCTGGACTCATAGATGCGCGGCGAGGTGAGGACCTTGAGACGCGCCGACCAGCGCAGCGTCGACTCGATCACACTGGACAGAGCCAGGATGGCCTCGTTCTTCGAAGAAACCAGAATGGCGCGGTGAAAGGCCAGGTCGGCCTCGAGGATAAGGTGGGGCGCGGTATGGCTCTGCTTCATGCCCTCCAGCGCCGCCTTCATCATGGTCGCTTCGTCCGGGCCATGCCGTTCGCAGGCGAATCGGGCGGCTGCGGGTTCAACGATGCTGCGAAGCTCGAAAAGCGAAGTGATAAAGGCTGGATCGGGCGCAACCTCAAAGTACCAGGACAGCACATCTCCATCGAGAATATTCCAGGATGCCCGTGGATTGACCGTGGTGCCGACCTTGGGGCGTGCACTGAGCAGCCCTTTGGCCACGAGCGTCCGAATGCCTTCGCGATAGGCGGTGCGCGACACGTTCAATGCCGCGCTCAGCGTGTCCTCATTCGGCAGAACCTCGCCGGGCGGCAGGCTTCCCCCGATGATGAGCACCGCAATTTCGTGCGCCACCGAACCGTGCAGCCGCCGGCGATTGACGTTGTTCGGCGCCTGCAACAGCTCCAGCGTTTTTCCCATATAGGCCATGCGCCCTCCTCTGCCGCGAACGGCAATACCCTATTTACTCATACAATAATAGATGTATCAATGGTCGTTACACGCATCTAGCTTCCTGGGCCGCCTTCGAGCGATTCCGGGTGAACAGAATTCTCGGTGATGGAATGAACGACAAGACTACCCGCCGCCTGCGGTCGACCGAATGGTTTGGCAAAAATGACAAGGACGCATTCATCCATCGCAGTTGGATGCGAAATCAAGGCATTCCCTCGCGTATGTTCGATGGACGTCCAGTCATCGGCATCTGCAACACATGGTCCGAACTGACTCCCTGCAATGCACACTTTCGTACTATTGCCGAGCACGTCAAACGTGGAGTGATTGAAGCGGGGGGATTTCCCTTGGAATTCCCGGTGACCTCGACCGGTGAATCCAATATTCGGCCCACCGCCATGTTGCTGCGCAACCTCGTCTCGATGGATGTCGAGGAATCGATCCGCGCCAATCCGCTCGATGGTGTCGTCCTGCTCTGTGGATGCGACAAGACCACGCCGGGCCTGGTGATGGGCGCGGCCAGCGTCGATCTGCCCACCATCGTGGTGTCCGGCGGCCCAATGCTCAATGGCCATTATCGGGGCCAGCAGATCGGATCGGGCACGGCTGTCTGGCAACTGTCCGAAGAGGTCAAGAGCGGCAAAATCTCGGTGGACGATTTCATGGAAGCCGAAGCGGCCATGTCCCGTTCCGCCGGCCATTGCATGACCATGGGCACCGCTTCGACCATGGCATCCATGGCCGAGGCGCTTGGTCTCGCGCTCCCCCAGAATGCGGCAATTCCCGCCGTCGATTCGCGCCGCCTGGTATTGGCTAATTCGGCCGGATTGCGCATCGTGGACATGGTCAAGGAAGACCTGCGCATTTCCAAGGTGCTGACCCGCGAGGCCTTCGAGAACGCCATCCGCGTCAACGGCGCCATCGGCGGCTCGACCAATGCCGTGGTGCATCTGTTGGCCATGGCGGGGCGTGTCGGCATCGATCTCACGCTCGACGACTGGGACCGGCTGGGAAGGGACATCCCCACCATCGTCAACCTCCAGCCTTCCGGCAAATTCCTGATGGAAGATTTCTACTATGCCGGTGGCCTGCCGGCAGTGATGAGGCGCCTGGCGGAAGCCGGCAAACTGCATCGAGACGTGATCACCGTCACCGGCGCCAGTGTATGGAGCGGCATAGAGAATGCAGCGAACTGGAACGACGACGTCATCCGCCCGCTCGAAAACCCTCTGACCGAAAGCGGCGGCATTGCCGTATTGCGTGGCAACCTGGCGCCCGACGGAGCGATCATAAAGCCATCTGCAGCCTCGGCCCATTTGATGAACCATCGCGGTCGGGCCGTGGTGTTTGAAACCATCGAGGACTACCACGAGCGCATCAATGACGAGGATCTCGATATCGATGAAACCTGCGTGATGGTTCTCAAGAACTGCGGGCCAACCGGGTATCCTGGATTCGCCGAGGTCGGCAATATGGGGCTGCCGCCAAAGGTCCTGCGCAAAGGCATCCGCGACATGGTGCGCATCTCCGATGGTCGTATGAGCGGCACCGCCTATGGCACCGTTATCCTGCACACTGCGCCGGAAGCAGCCAAGGGCGGGCCTTTGGCAATCGTCCAAAATGGCGACATGATCGAAGTCGATGTGGCCGGCCGGCGGGTGCATCTGGACATTTCGCAAGAGGAGATGGAGCGGCGCCTGGAGGCCTGGCGGAGGCCCGCACCCCATGCGACCAGCGGGTATCTCAAGATTTATATCGATCACGTGCTCCAGGCGGATCGCGGCGTTGATCTGGACGTGCTTGTCGGATGCCGTGGCTCCGACGTGCCACGCGAATCGCACTAGGATGGGCAGTGGCCATGCAACTGGGAACACCTTACGTCGTCGTCCCCGCCGGTGACCGCTGCGGGGAAGCCGCGCTTTGGAATGACGCGGAGCGGGCAGTATATTGGACGGATATCAATCGCTTCCTCGCACATCGCTACGATCCGCAGACCCGCGCGACCCGGTCCTGGTCCTTCGATGCGCCGGTCGTGGCCCTGAGCCTGACCAGCGATCCCGGCCTATTGCTCGTTGCTTTGGGGTCCGGCCTTATCCTGTTCTCTCCGCGAGATGGCAGTCGGCGTGCCTTCGGTCCGCCCCTGGACGGCTTTCCGCGCCTGCGCCTCAATGATGGACGCACTGACCCGACGGGCCATTTCTGGGTCGGCTCAATGCGCTCCAATGTTGGCATCAATGGCGAGCCTCTACCGGCCGGCGGCACAGAGGGAGTTCTCTATCGCGTCGATTCGGGGGGGCGGTACACGCAGTTCCGGGACAAAATCGGCGTGTCCAATACGCTGGTCTGGTCGCCGGATCGAAGCACCTTCTACTTTGCAGACACGCTGGCCAACATCATCTGGGCGCACGATTTTGATGAAGCGACGGCAACCATCGGGCCGCCGCGGGCTTTCTTCGAAGGCTTCAGTCGCGGTTATCCGGATGGCTCGACCATCGATCGGGAGGGTTACGTTTGGAACTGCCGCTGGGGCGGGGGCTGCAGTGTCCGTATCGCGCCCGATGGGCGGCTCGATCGCGTCATCGACATGCCGGTGACGAACCCCACCACCGCCACTTTCGGCGGTGATGATCTCAAAACCCTGTACATCACGTCAGGTGAAAACGGCGCCCCCGAGACCGAGCGCATCGCAGGCAGTCTCTTTGCCATCGACACCGATGTGGCGGGACTGCCGGAAAACCGTTTCGCGCTCTAGCAAGATGTTGGCGTCAGAATGACGCCAACATGCCCCCATCCACCATATGGAAAGAGCCGGTAATGAACGAGGCGTCTTCCGACAAGAGGAACGCCACCGCCTTGGCGACTTCTTCGGGCTGACCAAGGCGGTTGAGGGCCTGCTCCGCCGACCATTCGGCAATCTGCGCGTCAGGGTTGGTAGGATTAAAGTCGGCGGCATTGGCGCGCAGCAACGGCGTATCGATCGGGCCTGGACAGATCGCCACGACGCGGACTTTGTCCCGGCCGTGATCGAGGGCCATTGCGCGGGTCATGGAGATGACGGCCCCCTTGGTCGCGGCATAAGCCGCCTCGGTCGGTGCGGTGGCATGGGCGTGAACCGACGACATGTTGACCACTGCGCCGCCGCCATTGGCGATCAGATGCGGGATCACGTGCTTGGACATCAGGAACACGGCCTTCAGGTTGACGCCCATCACCAGGTCCCAGTCCGCTTCACTCATATCAACGACCGAGCCGTGCAATTCGAGCCCCGCGCAGTTGAAAAGGCCTTTGACCGGGCCGATGCCAGCGGCAAATTCAACGATGCGGCGACAATCCTCCCCGTTCGTCAGGTCGCCGGGGATGGCGTGTATGTTTGGGGCGTCGATCGCGGCCAGCTTGGTGGCGTTAATATCGGCAGCAACCACCTGCGCTCCGGTGCGCGCGAGATAACGCGCCGTCGCAAGCCCGATGCCGGATGCTGCGCCCGTCACGATGATCACGCCTTCAAGTTCTATCACGGAGGCCTCCTTTTTCGCTTGCCGTTTTGTGTTATTCTATTATCCTCGGAGTAATAGGTGCGTCAATCGACGAGACGGTCGAGGCAGCGCTAAAGATGCGGGCGATTGCGTGCATCCCTTGGAGGAAGACTATGGACTACGACTACATCGTGGTGGGTGGTGGCAGTTCCGGCTGCGTGACTGCCTGGAGGCTGGTGGAAAAATACGGTGCCAAAGTGCTCATGCTCGAAGCGGGCTATTTGGACGATAACCTGTTGTTCCGCATGCCTGCCGGATTCTTCAAGATGCTTGGTGGCAGCAAATACCTGAATATCTACGAATCCGAGCCTCAGGCGCAGCTGGGCGGCCGTACCACGAAGGTGCCGCAGGCCAATGTTCTTGGCGGCGGCAGCTCGGTCAACGCGATGATCTATATGCGCGGCAAGCCATCGGAATATGCCGAGTGGGATGCCGCGGTCGGAAACCAGGGTGGCTGGAACTGGGAGCACATCCTCCCATACTACACGCGCCTCGAAGGCAATGAGCGCCTGAACGGCCCGGCACACGGCATCGACGGTCCGCTCAAGGTTTCGGATCACAAATACATCTGCGACATGGCCCACATCTTCCTCAAGTCGATGCAGGGCATGGGCGTGCCTTATACCGGTGATTTCAACGCCGGTGACCAATATGGCGCCGGCTTCATGCAGATCACCACCGACCATGGCAAGCGTTGCAGCGCCTCGGTAGCGTTCCTCAATCCGATCCGCAAGAACAAGAAATTCTCGCTCAAGACCGGCGCCCAAGTCACCCGGCTGCTGTTTGAGGGCGACAAGGCCGTGGGTGTCGAATTCATCCAGAATGGCAAGGTCCAGCAGGCGCGGGCGGGCCAGGAGGTCGTCCTGACCTCCGGCTCCTATGTCTCGCCCAAACTGCTCATGCTTTCCGGCATCGGCCCGGCCGCCGAGCTCGAAAAACACGGCATCAAGGTGCGCGTGGATCTGCCGGGCGTGGGGCAGAACCTGCAAGACCATCATGAAGTGCCGGTCAGCGCCTATACCAACGGCGCCTATGGCTATTTTGGTGAAGAACGCGGCGCCAAGATGTTGGTCAACGGCCTGCAATATCTGCTTTTCAACAGTGGGCCGGTCGCGTCCAACGGCGCGGAAACCTGCGCCTTCGTCAATCCGATCACCCGCGACAGCGATACCACGGTCAAGATCTACTGCGTGGCCATGATCTATCTGGACCGCGATGTCTTCGATGTGCCTCCGGGCCATGGCGTGACCTTCACCCTTTGCCTGATGCGCCCAAAGGCGCGTGGCAATATCAAGCTGCGGTCCGCCGATCCGCTCGACAAGGTGATCATCAATCCCAATTTTCTCGGACATCCCGACGATCTCAGGACCGAGATCGCGGCTATCCGATACGCCCGCGAAATTCTCCAGACTCGACCGATGGCGGACACGATCGCGCGGGAAGTCCTGCCCGGGCCGGAACTCCAGACCGACGCGGAGCTCGAGGCCTTCTGCAAGCGCACGGTCAAGACCAATTATCACCCCGTGGGCACCTGCCGCATGGGCCTGGAATCGGACGCCATGTCGGTGGTTACGCCCGAGCTCAAGGTGAAGGGCATCGATGCGCTGCGCGTCTTCGATGCGTCCATCATGCCCAACATCCTGAGCGCCAATACCAATGCCCCCACCATGGTGATCGCCGACAAGGCAGTCTCCATGATGATGGGAGAAGCACCGCTGCCACCCGCGCAAATCTAACAAATGTGCGCGCGGGGTGGTGCGCGCCAGAACCGATCAGGGAGGAAACCAATGATCAAGAGACCAAGCCTTTTCGTGCCCAACCGTCGTCAGTTTATCGGTGGGGCAGGTGCCGCCGCACTCGGCATGGGCCTTTTGGGCTCGCGCGCCTTTGCGCAGTCGAACGCTGCCGACTGGCAGAAATTCGCCGGCACCAATCTGCGCCTGCTGTTGGTCAACCACTGGTGGACAGACGCCGTTAAGGCCCGCATCTCCGAGTTCGAGGCACTGACCGGCATGACCGTCACGCTCGATATCCTTTCGGAAGACAACTATTATCAGAAGGCCGCAGTAGAGCTCTCTTCCGGCACTGCCAACTATGACGCGCTGATGGTGGGCAACCTCCAGGCCGGCCAGTACACCGCGGCCGGTTGGCTTGCCCCGCTGGGCGAGATCATCGGTTCCAATTCGGTGATCGACTCATCCTGGTATAATATGGACGATATCTTCGCCTCCGGCCGTGCCGCTGGTACCTATCAGGACCAGTTGATGGCGCTGCCGATCAGCACCGAATGCGAAGTGGTCATCTACCGCAAGGACCTGTTCGATGCTCAGGGCATCTCCTCGATCGACACCTTCGAAGATCTGGTGAATGCTGCAACGGTCCTCAACAAGGATGGCATGTCGGGCATCGTCGGCCGCGGCCGTCGCGGTCTCGACGTGGTATGGGTGTGGACCGGTTACCTCCTCAGCACCGGCGGCGACTTCTTTGCCAATGGCAAGGCGGCCCTCAACTCCGACGCCTCCAAGCTGGCTGCGGACATCTATCTGAACCAGCTGCTGAAGGCCAATGGTCCGCAGGGTACGGCCAATATGAGCTGGCTCGAAGCCTCGACGGTGTTCAAGGAAGGCAACTCGGCCATTTTCACCGATGCCAGCGGCCAGCTCGCCGTGGTGCTCGATAAGGCCTCCAGCAAGGTTACCGACAAGGTAGACGCCTTTGCCTGGCCGTCGGGGGCCGGTGCTTCTCCGGCCCCGAACTACTGGTTCTGGCTCCTGGGCATGCCGGCACGAGCCCGCAATCCCGAAGCTGCCTCACTTTTCGTGGCTTGGGCGACATCACCGGAAGTATCCATGGCTGTCGGTCGCGAGACCGGCTCGCCCGTTGCCCGGGCCTCCGTTTGGGCAGACGAGGAATTCACGCAATACTACCCCGGCAACAGCGCCGCCGAGGTCTCCAAGAGCCTCGCCACCGTGCAGCCGGAACGCGTGCCGTTCTCCGATCCGAAGTTCTCCCAGGTGGTGGATGCGCTCTCGGTGGAGCTGGTCAATATCCTCACCGGCGCCAAGGACGTGGACGTCGGCATGGAAGATGCCAGTACCGCGGTCGATCAGGTCCTTAACGGCTAATATCGACCTTCATCGACAAAGGGGCCCCCATCGCAAGATGGGGGCCCTCGTCGTTGCAGGTTGGGCTGTACCCGATCAGGGCGTCGGGGCGTCTTCCCGCAGAAGCCCTTCGTGCTTGAGTTCGGCCCAGAAATCGGCGGGGATAGGCTCGGCGATCAGGGCTATGTTGGCTTCCACCTCTTCTCGACGGACCGCTCCGGGAACCATGCTGGCCACGGCCGGGTGGGCCAGCGGAAACTGCACGGCTGCCGCAGCGAGCTTTACACCATGCCGAGCGCAAACCGCCTCGATGCGCGCCACCTTGTCCAGAATGTCCTGCGGCGCCGGCTTGTAGTTGTATGTGGCGCCCGGCCTGGCGCCTGTTGCCAGGATGCCTGAGTTAAAGGGGCCGGCCGTCATGATGCCGATGCCACGCCTTCCGCACAGCGGCAGCAATTCATCGAGGGCGGCATGCTCCAGCAGGGTGTAGCGACCGGCCAGCATGAAGGTGTCGAAGTCCCCGACCTCGGCGAAGCGCAAGAGAGGCATGATGTTGTTAACGCCGACGCCGATGGCGCTGATCACCCCCTGTTCGCGCAGTTCATGCAGAGCTCTGTAGGCCCCATCCGCAGCCTCCTTGAAGCGCTGCTCGAAGCCTTCTTCCCCCCAGGTGTCGACATCGCAGTCGTGGATATGCACCACGTCGATCCGGTTCATGCCTAGCCGCTGATAACTCTGCTCAATGGCACGCATCGTGCCGTCATAGCCGTAGTCGGTGATCAGCCTGAAATCGAGGCCGCCCTTAAAGACGCTGCGATCCACCTTTTCGCGGGTCTCGGGCACCAGATAGCGGCCGACCTTGGTTGAGAGCGTGATGTTTGCGCGGTCGTCGGGGAACTGGCGCAGGACTGCGCCGAAACGATGCTCGGAAATGCCCTTTCCATAGAGCGGAGCGGTATCGAAGAGCCTGATGCCCAAGTCATAGGCGGCGTGGATGGTGCCCAAGGCCCGTTCTTCCGGGATGACTTCGTAGAGATCGCCGAGCGGCGCGCCGCCTAGGCCCATCAAGGTGGTTTCGATGCCGGATTTGCCCAGCTTGCGTTTATCGGTGGCCATCACGGCACCCTCCTTGCCTGACTCAAAAAAAGAAGTAGATTACTCATACAATAATGGAAGTAAGGAGAAAAGATTGCGCATCATACAATTCTTCGATGACGGCGGCCAACGCGCTGTCGCTGCATTGCTCGACGATGTCGCGGGCTACAGGCGCGTCAAGGCAAAAACGGTGCGTGATCTGGCGCTTGACGCGTGGCGGGCCGGGATATCCCTGGCGGATGAAGTGAGCCGGCGCTTGAGCACGGAGGCGGTTGATGTCGAAAAGATGCTTGCTGCCGGTCGCATTCTCGTTCCGCTCGACCATCCCGACCCTGCCCATACGGTGCTTGCTATTACCGGGCTGACCCATCTGGGGAGCGCCAAGCAGCGCGATGCGATGCACACCGAGCTGCAATCGCACGATCTCAGCGATAGCATGAAGATGTTCAAGCTCGGCCTGGAGGGGGGCAAACCGGCGGACGGCAAGATCGGCGTGCAGCCTGAATGGGCCTATAAAGGGGATGGTGACTGGCTGGTCCACCCCGAGGGCACGATCACCAAGCCCGGCCATGCCGAAGGCGGGGGCGAGGAGGGCGAGATCTGCGGTCTTTACGTCATCGCCGATGACGGCACGCCGCTACGCCTGGGCTATGCCTTGGGGAATGAATATTCTGACCACGTCATGGAGCGTCAGAATTATTTATATCTCGCCCATTCCAAGCTGCGGCCCAGCAGCTTCGGGCCAGAACTGCTGATCGGTGAACTTCCTGACGCAGTCGAAGGCGACGTCGTGATCAGGCGCGGGGGAGAGGTTATCTGGCAGTCGCGTTTCCTTTCGGGGGAGGCGAATATGACCCACACCATCGCCAACCTCGAGGAGCATCATTTCAAGTATGCCGGCTTCCGCCGCCCTGGCGACGTGCATGTCTATTTCTACGGGGCGAGCGTTCTCAGCTTCGGCGATGGCGTCAGCATTTCCGAAGGCGACAGCGTGGAGATCAGCAGTCCGGCTTTCGGTCTGCCGCTTCGAAACCATTTTGCCGCCGGAGCGCCGGCCCGCCACGTCGTCAAGGCGCTGTAGATGCACAGGCAACGAGGCATCCACGCTGTGCTTTATGCATTGTTCGACAAGGACGGCGCCGTGGATCGTGAGGCTATGCGCCGGCAGGTGGATCACTGCATCGGCGCGGGTGTTGACGGCATTGTGGTGCTCGGTCTCGCGACCGAAGTGGCCAAGCTCACCGAGGTCGAGCGCCTTGCCCTGATCGCCGATACGGCTGCCGATATCTGTGGTCGCGTTGCGTTTGGCGTCACCATCTACGGCAATTCATTGCCGGAGCAGGCGACCACGTTGAAGGCGGCTGAGGCCGCTTCGGCGGACTGGGTCATCCTCCAGCCCCCGGTGGGAGCTTACGGCGCCCAGGCGATGATCGATTTCTTCGCCGCCGCCGCAGGCATGACGACGCTGCCCGTCGCGATACAGAATGCGCCGGCGCTGATGGGGCGGGGTCTGACAGGCGCCGATATTGGCGCTCTTATTGAGCGCCAGGCCAATATCACCCACCTCAAGGGAGAGATGCCGGTGCTTGAAGTCGCTGGTGTCATCTCGGCCTCGGCCGGAAGGCTCACCGTTTTAAACGGACAAGGGGGCCTGGAGATGCTTGATAATCTCAAGGTGGGCTGCGAAGGATTTGTGGTAGCATCCGACATTGTCGACCACTGCGTGCATATTTGGCGGCTGTGGCAGCAGGGAGAACATGCAGCGGCAGGAAAAGCCTATGCAAACGCGTTGCCGGCCATGGTGTTCTGCATGCGATCCCTGGAGCACCTGCTGTGCTACGGCAAGCGGCTTTATGGGATACGCAATAAGGTCGCTATCTTCGATAGAGCGCCCAGCCTAACGCCAAATCCAGTGGGCCTGTTGCTCGTGTCCCACTATGCCGCGATTTTGGACGGCACCGAGATTTCTGCTGACCAGCATGTGTAGCAGGGGTGCCTGGCCTGCCGCCGGCTATCGGCGGACAGGCGGCTGGCCCTTGAGAGACGGGCGGGCCGGGGAAGGCGATTTTTCGCTCTGGAGCGCTTCCAGCAAAAGTGGAACGGTTTTGCGGTTCGGAAACGCGACAAAACAAAGGCTTAGATCATTTCAGCGTTCCTACTAAACGCTGAAATGATCTAGGGTGCCGCGGTGGGGCGGGTTGTGGCCAGGGAGGGGCGCGACTCCATCTGGCTGCACCAGTGGGCCAGGCGCGGGCGGGCGGAAAGCACATCCAGTTCGGGATGGCGGAACTGGATCCAGGACATGGCGCAGCCACAGGCGATATCGACCATGTCGACCTCCCCGATGCCGTCCGCCGCGGTCCGTTCGAGAGCGTCGGCGACGCGGATAACGCCGGCAAGCTGGGTATCGATGACGGTTTTCGTATCGGGAGCGCCCGGGCGGGTCTTTTCGGTGCGCGCGGCAACGCCCCGGTCGAGCATGCCCTGGATCAGGCCGAACAGAGCCAGGCGGCGGACATCGGCATGGAGGGGCGCAAAGAAGCGGCCATCGGCAAGTTCCTTGTCGAGATAGGCGCAGATCAGGGCGGATTCGGCCAGCACCGTGCCATCGGGCAGTTCCAGGGCGGGAATGCGGGCGACCGGATTGGCCGACCAGAAGCCGGTCGAGGCGTCGCGCGGATTGAGCTCGACCTCCTCCACTTCAGGGGCGCGGCCGGCCTCCCGGAGAAGAACGCGAACCATGCGCACATAGGGGGAGTTGGCAGACATGTAGAGCTTCATCGTGTTCTCCGCTGTCAGCGCTGGTGTTGGGCAGGCATGAGGAAGCGTTGGTCGATCTGGGCAATCGAGGTGGCGCCGCAAAGCTGCATGGTGCGGGTGAGCTCTTCCCGCAGGATCGCCACGGCGCGCTCCACCCCGGAGGCACCGGCGGCGGCAAGCCCGTAGAGCGACGTTCGGCCGATGAGCACGGCATCGGCGCCGAGCGCGAGAGCCTTGAAAATATCGCTGCCGCGCCGGACGCCGCCATCGAGATAGACGGCGGCGCGATCCCCTACGGCCGACTTGACCCGCGGCAGAGCATCGAGGGTTGCAGGGCCGCCATCGAGCTGGCGCCCGCCATGGTTGGAAACCACGATGGCGTCCACGCCCATGCCGGCGAGCCGGTCGGCGTCCTCGGGATGGACGACGCCCTTCACGATCAGCTTTCGAGGCCATGAGTCGCGGATGCGGCCCAGATCGTCCCAGTTGAACGAGGCATCGTAATTGCGCCCCACCGACGAGGCCGCCCTGGTCGCGTCGTTGGATGGGGTGAAGTCCCTGAGGTTGCCGAAGGTTGGAAAGCCGTAGCGCAGCGTGGTGAAGACCCATTCGGGATGCGCGGCAAAATCGATGAAATTGCGCGGCGTATATTTGAACGGCACCGAGAAATCGTTTTTGTAGTCGCGCTCGCGATTGCCGCCCACGGGCAGGTCGACGGTGATGATCAGCGCCTCATAGTCGGCAGCGAGGGCGCGGCTGATGAGCTTTTGCGTGAAATCGCGCTGGCGGAAGATGTAGGATTGCAGCCAGAGCCGCCCATCCACGCGCTCGCGCATATGCTCGATGGATACCGCCGAGGTGGTGGAGAGCGCGAAGGGAATGTCATTATCGGCGGCAACGCGGGCCAGCGCCAGATCGCCGCGCGGCCAGACAAAGCCCGCGCCCCCGGTGGGGCCGATAGCGAAAGGCAGCCCGCTTTGGCGGCCGAGAATATCCGAGCGCAGATCGGCCGTGGCGACATCGACAAGGACGCGCGGCAACAGCCGGCGCCTGCCGAAGGCGGCGGAATTGTCCGCCAACGTCACTTCATCCTCGGCACCGCCATCGATGAAGTCGAAAATACCCCGGGGGAGCCTGCGGGCGGCGAGTTCGCGCAGGCTCCTGATGTTGCGTGATCGTTTGGCCGCGGCTTTCAGCCAGGGGTAGGTGGCGGGAGCCGCACGGTTATCGGACGATGCCGACCTGATCCCAGGGGCGGCTTCGCCGCTGGCGCTGGTATGCACGCGGTTTTGCATTAGCGAACGTTTTCTACGAGAAGAGTGGCGATGCCGGGCACGAAGACCAGCAGCAGAAGAAGAAGGACCAGCGCGGCATTGAACGGCCAGGTGCCGCGGAAGGCTTCGCGCAGCGGTAGATCCTTCATCACCGACTTGACGACGAAGATATTGATGCCGACCGGAGGCGTGGTGAGGCCGATCTGGCACACGACGGCCACGATGACGCCGAACCAGATGCCGGAATAGCCCAGATCGGTGACGATGGGATAAAACAGCGGCACCGTAAGCGCGATCATGGACAATTCTTCCATGGCCGTTCCCAGCACGAGATAGACCAGGCAGATCATCAGCACCACCATGACCGGAGCCATATTGGCCCCCTGGATCAGGGCCACGAGATCGTAGGGCATCGTGGTGAGGTTGACGAAATTGGTGAAGATCGTCGCCCCGACCAGGATGAGGAAAAGGCCGGCGGCCATGGTGGCGCTCTGCACGAAGACCTCCACCAGGTCGCGCAAGCGCATCTTGCCCAGGACGAGCGCGAAGATCAGTGCGCCGCCCGCGCCGATGCCGGCGCCCTCGGTGGCGGTGAATATGCCGGCATAGATACCGCCAAGGATCACCACGAACAGCAGCACTACCGCCCAGACCCGGCGCAGCGAGGCGAGGCGGACAGCCCAGCCCTGTCGCTCGCCCTTGGGGCCGGCCAGCGGATCGCGGCGGACCACGTAGAAGATCGCCCCGCACAGAAAGCCGATGGCGAGAATGCCCGGAAGGATGCCGGCGATGAACAGCTTGCCGATGCTCTCTTCGGTCATGATGCCGTAAATGACGAAAACCAGCGAGGGCGGGATCAATATGCCCAGCGTGCCGCCGGAGGCGATGGTGCCGGCGATCAGGCTCGGCTTGTAGCCGAACTTGCGCATGGAAGGCTCGGCGATCTGCGAGAAGGTGGCGGTGGTGGCGATGGCCGAACCGCAGATGGCCCCGAAGCCGCCGCTGGCCACGATGGTGGACATGGCCAGCCCGCCGCGCCAGTGCCCGACAAAGGCATAGGCGGCGCGGAACAGCTCTTCGGCCAGTTTTGCGCGCACGATCAGATTGCCCATGAGGATGAAGAGCGGGATGACCGAGAGCGAATAGGCCAGCCCCGTTTCATAGGTCACCTGCCCCACCATGGCGAGAGAGGCGTTGATATTGACCATATGGCCAAAGCCCAGGAAGCCCACGATCGTCATGGCGATTGCCAGCGGAATCCGCAGGAAGGCGAGAAGGATAAAGGCCGCAAAGCCGACAAGGGTCTCAATCAACTTGGGGACTCGCTGGAACGGGAGAGGGGATGAAGGCCCTGATGAGGAACGCAATGGCCGTGACCGCCAGCAGGCCGCTGATCGTATAAGCCACCATGTCCAGGGGAATCTTGATCTGGATGGTGGTTTCGCCCGCCTTGTCGAGACGCAGGGCCCTGAGCCACATTTGCTGGGACATTACGCCCGCCGTGACGGCGCCCGCGATATTGGCCAGGACGTTCTGGGCGATGCGCAATTTGCCCTGCGGCATCGTCATCAGGTCGATGACGATGTTCTCTTCGCGCGCGCAGACGAGGGGAAGCGCGAAGAACACCATGCCGGCCAGGAGGATTTCCGTCAGCTCGAGCCCGCCGAAGAGCGGGTGGTTGAAAAAATAACGCCCGGTGACGTCAACGCAGGTCACCGCCATCAGGACGAAGAGCAGCGTCGCCGTCACATAGGTGAAAAACGTCGAAATCCACCGATTGAGGCGCGAAAACAGGGAAGCGGCCATCATCCTCTCCGGGTTGTGGGGCACGGACTCGTCCGTGCCCCCCGATCATTACCGTCAGGAGCCCGCGCCGGCAGCTTCGACTTTCGCCACTTCCGCCTTGAGCGCATCCAGCACGGCCTGGCCATCGACGCCGAATTTGGCAGCGTCTTCGAACCATGCGGCGCGCAGGGGCTCGGTGGTTTCGGCGAGCTCGGCCAGGAACGCCTCGTCGGCGATGGTCACCGGAATGCCGGCATCCGCCAGCGCCTGCGGGGCAACCCCGTCGGCCTCGTCGAACTTGGCGCCAAGCCGGCGCGCCAGCGTTTCGCCCAGCAGCGGCTCGATGAGGGCGCGGTCGGCCTCGGGGATGGAATTCCACTTGTCGGGATTGGCGAACCAGCCGAAGGAGAGGTTGTACATGCCGCCCGGCACGAAGGTGGTGTATTTGACGACTTCGGGCAGGTTGTAGGGAATGACACCGTCCTTGGCGAAGAACACGCCATCGGCAACGCCGGTAGAGAGCAGTTCATAGACTTCCGTCGCCGGCTTGAGGATCGGCACGACGCCGACAAGGGCCGACACGTCGTTGATGACGCCCCCGCCGACGCGCATCTTGAGGCCATTGAGATCGCTCATGGCCTTGATTTCCTTGCGGATATTGAAAATCTGGCCGGGGCCGTGCACGTGGACGGCCAGCACCTTGACGCCTTCATGCTCGTTGGCATCGGCCAGCATCTGGTCATAGACGCGCTGATAGGCGACCGACATGGTCTCGGCAGTGTCGCCGAAGAGCGGGAATTCCACCGCCTTGGTCAGCACGAACCGGCCTTCGGTATAGCCATGCACGGTATAGCCGATATCGACGATGCCGCTGACCACGGCGTCGAAGGTCTGGGCCGGGGTGGCGATGGGCTTGGGCAGGATATTGCAGACGACGCGACCTTCGGTGACGGTCTTGATGTCTTCACAAAGCCCGGCCGCCTCGGTGGCGAGCGGATAGGTGGGGCCGGCCCAGTTGTTGACGTTCAGCACGACCTGCGCATTGGCCGGCGTGGCGATCAGCGCGGCAGCCAGCAGGGCCGTTGCCGCTGAAATCGTCCCGGTGCCGAAGCGCTTTTTCGCACTGATTTTGTCGGTAGTCTTCATCTCGTTCCTCCCTTTTAAGATGCGTGTAGTGGATTGCCCATCGGCCCGGTCATTCCTGAACCAGGTCATGAATGGGAAGGCCGTTGGGGTATTTTTCGGTTTTTTCTTCCGAGACCCTGAAATTGAGCAGCGCTCCCGGGGTCTTGGCCAGAACTATGGTGAAGTGTGAGCGCGGATGCAGCGAACGCACGATGCAGCCCTCGATCAGGTGACCCATATAGCTTTTGCCTTCATGGGTGATGGTGAGGTGAATATGCAGGTTGGGCTCGCCCGCATGGTAGATGATTCCGCTGGTGTCCTCGGAATCGTAGGTGTCGGCGGAATAGCCGATCGTGCCGATGCCCTGGGCCTCCATCATGCCTTCCAGCTCGAGAATGCCCGGCGGCGCGTCGACCGAGGTCGAAACCACCGGCAGGCTGAGGCGCGCCTTGCGCAGGCCGCCCACGATATTGAGCACGACGCCGGAGCGGATATTCTCCCGCCGGCAGATCTCCAGGATTTCAGTGTAGAGATCGGCGTCTCGATCGAGTTGCGCCCAGATAACGTCTCCCATCTGCGCTCTGGCTATGATGTCGACCATGTCGATTCCTTCTTCAAATCCGCATCCAAGAAATGTTATCGATAACATTTTTCTTGGCAAAAACTCTTGTTATCGCTAACATTTAGTCTGCCACCATAAGGTCGGCAGGCGTCCTGTCGAGGTGCAATCTGCTGCCAAACTTGACCGAAGTCAATATGTGAACGATAACAAGAAGGAAAATCAGGAGAAAAGCGCTAATTCCGTGCGTTTTTCGATATTTGATTGAATGCAGTTCGGGCAGTTCGCAAGGCGAGCTGGGCCTTTGAGGTTTCGGCAAGACTGGAGACGAGGGTGAAGCAGGTCAGGCCAAAAAGCCGGGTCGTGAGAATGGCGGATGTGGCGCAGATGGCTGGTGTGACCACCATGACCGTCTCGCGGGCCCTGCGCACGCCGGCAGCCGTCTCGCCCGCCGCGCTTGAAAGGATTCATGACGCGATCCGCAGGACCGGATTCGTGCCCAATAATGTGGCTCGCTCTCTCGTCTCCCAGCAGAGCCCCATCATCGTGGCGCTTTTCCCCACGATGATGAACTCGGTGTTTTCCGGCACGATCGAAGAGCTTTCCCGGCAATTTTCGGCCCGTGGCTACAATTTGCTGCTGGGCGAGACCAGCTTCGATGTCGATGTGGAGGAAAAGCTGCTGACCGGCTTTGCCGGCTGGCGCCCCGCCGCGATCATCCTGACCGGCTCGGAGCATACGGCGGTCAGCCGCAGGATTCTGGAAAACAGCATGGCTCCGGTCGTGGAGCTGTGGAACCTGCCGCAAGAGCCGTTCGACCTGGCCGTCGGGCTGTCCAACCGGCAGGCGGCCTACGATATGACGCGGTCCCTGTATGACTGGGGCTATCGCCGGATTGCCTTCATGAACCTGCATTACCCGCTCAACGACCGTTCGGTCGACCGTAGCGCGGGATACCGCCAGGCCATGGCCGATCTCGGCCTGGAAATTTCGCCGGGCATGGAAATCAACGTCCCTTTCAGCATGGAATCGGGCAGCGCCGGCGTCA
>NZ_JAUCDN010000006.1:0-29493 GCF_034675085.1 Devosia sp. | reverse complement strand
ATCGCCAGCCGCTATCACGGGCGCGGCGTCTGCGTGCGCCGCATCGACCATCTCAACCTCTTGGCCAAGGACGTTTCGGTCATCCGCGACTGGATGCCCAAGGCGCTGGGCAGCCGCGTCACCGAATATATCCAGCTCGACAATGGCCGGCTGGGCGGCTGCTGGTTCACCGTCAACAATAAGAGCTACGACATCGCCTATACCGAGGATCACACCGGCCATACCGGGCGGTTCCACCACGTGACCTATGCGGTGGACCAGCGCGAGGATGTGCTGCGCGCCGCCGACATCTTCCTGGAAAACGGCATCCATATCGAAACCGGCCCGCACAAGCACGCCGTGCAGGGCACCTTCTTTCTCTATGTCTACGAGCCCGCCGGCAACCGCGTCGAAGTGGCCAATGCCGGGGCGCGGCTGGTGCTGGCGCCCGATTGGCAGCCGGTGGTGTGGACCGAGGCCGACCGCAGGAAGGGCCAGGCCTGGGGTCTCAAGACCATCGAGAGCTTCCACACTCACGGAACGCCGCCGGTGCCTTCGGCACATTAGAGCGTTTCCAGCAAAAGTGGAAACGGTTTTGCGGTTCGGAAACGCGATAAAACAAAGGCTTAGATCATTTCAGCGTTTCTACTAAACGCTGAAATGATCTAGGCGCCGCTATTATAAGGACAAGACCATGACTACCAAGACCGCCCTTATCGTCAGCGCCCATTCGGCCGACTTCGTCTGGCGCTGCGGCGGGGCCATCGCCCTGCATGCCGCCAAGGGATATGACGTGACCGTGGTGTGCCTTTCCTATGGCGAGCGCGGGGAAAGCGCCAAGCTGTGGAAGCAGAAGGACATGACGCTCGACAAGGTCAAGACCGAGCGCCGCCGCGAAGCCGAGAACGCCGCCAGGGCTCTGGATGTGCACGATATCCAGTTCTTCGATCTGGGTGACTATCCGCTGGAGATGACGCGCGCGGCCAAGGACCGGCTGGTCGATGTGATGCGGGCGGTGCAGCCCTCTTTCATCATGTCCCATTCCAAATACGACCCCTACAATACCGACCACATGTATGTGTCGCAGTGGACGCTGGAATGCCGCGCCATCGCCCAGGCATGGGGGCACAATCCGGGGCAGAAGATTCTCGGCGCGCCGCAGGTCTATCTGTTCGAGCCGCACCAGACCGAGCAGATGGACTGGAAGCCCGATGTCTTCCTCGACATCACCGATGTCTGGGACAAGAAATGGGCCGCCATCCAGGCCATGGAAGGTCAGGAGCATCTCTGGCACTATTACAGGAACGTGGCCGAGAACCGCGCCAACCATTTCACCCGCAATTCCGGCGGGCAATCGGGCGGGCGCGCGGCCAAATATGCCGAGGGCTTTCAGTCGATCTATCCGCGCACCGTGGATGAGCTGTAATGGGCGTCGTGGTTCAGACTATCGAGCGGGCCGATCCTGCCGTCATCGCGCGGCTGGCCGCCTGCGGCGTCGCCACCGTGCATGAAGCGCAGGGGCGCAAGGGGCTGCTGGCCTCCTATATGCGGCCGATCTATTCGGGCGCGCGGCTGGCGGCCAGCGCCGTCACCATTTCCGTCCCGCCGGGCGACAATTGGATGGTGCATGTCGCCATCGAGCAGTTGCAGGCGGGCGACATCCTGGTGCTGGCCCCGACCAGCCCCTGCGAGGACGGTTATTTCGGCGATCTTCTGGCCACCTCGGCGCTGGCGCGCGGGGGCAGGGGGCTCATCATCGATGCCGGCGTGCGCGACGTGGCCGATTTGACCGCTATGAAATTTCCGGTCTGGTCCAAGGCCATCTCGGCCCAGGGCACGGTCAAGGAAACGGTGGGCTCGGTCAATGTCCCGGTCGTCTGCGCCGGCGCCCTGGTCAATCCGGGCGACGTCATCATTGCCGATGACGACGGGGTATGCGTGGTGCGCCGCGACGATGCCGCCGCGGTGGCCGGCAAGGCCGAGGCGCGCGTTGCCGCAGAGGAGGACAAGCGCAAGCGCCTCGCTGCCGGCGAACTGGGTCTCGACATCTACAAGATGCGCGAGCGCCTCGCCGAAAAGGGTCTCAAATATGTCTGATACGCCGGACACCGGAACGCGCGTCATGTGGATGCGGGGCGGCACCTCCAAGGGCGGCTTTTTCCTCGCCGAAGACCTGCCCGCCGACCCCGCCGCGCGCGACGCGCTGCTGCTTCGGATCATGGGCTCGCCCGACAGCCGTCAGATCGATGGCATGGGCGGGGCCAATCCGCTCACCTCCAAGGTGGCGGTGGTCAAGAAGTCCGAGCGGCCGGGTGTCGATGTCGATTATCTGTTCCTCCAGGTCTTTGTCGACAAGGCCCTGGTCAGCGACGCGCAAAACTGCGGCAATATGTTAGCGGCAGTGGGCCCATTCGCTATTGAACGCGGTTTGAAACGTTCACAGTCTGTTAGCACCAAGACCCGCATTTACATGGAAAACACCGGGCAGGTTGCGGAAGCCACCGTCTCCACGCCCGGCGGCGTCGTATCCTATTCGGGCGACACTCATATCGATGGCGTGCCGGGCACGGCGGCGCCGATTCCCCTTGTTTTTGAAGACATTGCGGGGTCCAGCTGCGGCGCTTTGTTGCCCACGGGCAATGCGGTCGACCGGCTTTGCGGGGTCGGTGTTACCCTGATCGACAATGGCATGCCCTGTGTCATTCTCGATGCGGCCGATTTCGGCCTTTCCGGCTATGAAGGCCCGCTCGAGCTTGAGGAAAACGCCGCCTTGCGGGCCCGTCTGGAGGAGATTCGCCTGGCGGCGGGGCCGCTGATGAACCTGGGCGACGTGGCGAAAAGCTCGGTTCCCAAGATGACGCTGGTCAGCCCTCCCCAGCGGAACGGAATCATCTCCACCCGCAGCTTCATTCCGCATCGTTGCCACGACGCGATCGGGGTTCTGGCGGCGGTAACCGTGGCCAGTGCCTGCCTTTTGCCTGAAGGCCCGGCGGCGCGCCATGCTGCGGCGACCTCGGGCAGCGAGCGGCTGATATCGGTCGAGCATCCCACGGGCGAATTCACCGTGATTGCGCATCTGGACGAGGCGGGGCATCCTGTGCGTGCCGGCGTGATGCGCACGGCGCGAAAGCTGATGGATGGCGTTGTTTTCTAAAGGAAAAACGGCGTGATGCGGAACGAGACCATCGCCATTATCGGCTTCGGCGAAGCGGGCCAGGCCATGGCGCGCGGCTGGGCCTTGCCCGCGGGCCGGGTTCAGGCTTTCGACATCGCGGCGGCGAATGCGGGCTCGCCCCTCCCTGCGACTGCGCACGAACTGGCGGTCGGGCTGGCGGCGACGGCGCAGGTTGCGCTCGACCGAGCGGGGCTGGTTTTTGTGCTGGTGCCGACCGATCAAACCCTTGAGGCGGCGGAGAAATCCGCGCCGCATCTCTTGCCGGACACGATCTGGCTCGATGGCTCGTCCAGCTCTCCCGGCCGCAAACGAGAGGCCGGGGCTATCATCACCAAGGCTGGCGGCCGCTATGTCGACATGGCCATCATGGCGCCGGTGCATCCAGGCCTGCATCGTACGCCGGTCCTGCTGTCGGGCGAGGCGGCCGCGCTGGTGCAACCCGAGCTGGCCAGGCTGGACATGGTGACCGAACTGGCCGGGCCGGATGTGGGCCAGGCGTCCGCGATCAAGATGGTCCGCTCCGTCCTGGTCAAGGGCATCGAGGCGGTGACGGCGGAATGCTTTCTCGCGGCGCGCCGGGCCGGGGTGGAGGGCGCCGTGCTGGCGTCCCTGCGCCGCTCGGATCCGACACTCGATTGGCAAGCGCGGGCCGCCTATAATCTCGAGCGCATGGCCCGCCATGGCCATAGGCGGGCCGCCGAATTGCGCGAGGTGGTCGCGACTTTGGAGGAACTGGCCGTTCCGGGCCGCATGGCTGCGGCGACGGCGCTCTGGCAGGATCAGATCGGGGATATTGGCGGGGGCGAAAATTATCCCGAGCTCGCCGCCCAGCTCGATGCCGTACTGGCCGCGCTGGAATGAAGGCCAATCTCCGGCACCTAAGAACGTTTCTCTCGGCGGTCGAAACCGGCTCGATCACGCGGGCGGCCGAATTTAACAACGTTTCGCAACCGGCGGTGACGCAGGCGATCCGCAAGCTTGAGCAGCGTTTCGGCATGGCGCTTTTCGAGCGCACCCCGCGCGGGCTTTTTGCTACCGAAGCCGGCAAGGTCCTGGCGGAACGCACACAAAGGGCGCTGTCGCGACTTGATATCGTCCTGCAAAATCTTGCGCCTCGACTGTCACTTACGGCAACCAGCTCGCAATTGACCGCGCTCATCGCCGCAGTGGAGGCAGAAAATTTTACCCTGGCGGCGCGCCGGTTGGGGTTGGCGCAGCCAACCGTTCACCGCGCCATTGCCGAATTGGAGCAGGAGGCGGGGCGCGAGCTGTTCGAGCGCACTTCGCGCGGCATGCTGGCCTCGCGGGCAGCGGCAAATCTGGCGCACGCCGCCGAACTCGCCTTTGCCGAGATCGAGCAGGCCGACGCCGCAATGGGCGAACTGGCTGGCCGGGAGGTGGGGCGTATCGCGGTGGGAGCCATGCCGCTGTCGCGCGCCTCGATCCTGCCCATGGCCATTGCCGGATTCCGCAAGAGCTGGCCAACCTTGCCGATCCGCGCCGTGGAGGGACCGTATCGGGACCTGCTGGACGGGTTGCGCCGAGGACAACTGGACTTTCTGATCGGCGCCTTGCGCAACCCGGCTCCCGCCGAGGATGTGGACCAGGAATTGCTGTTCGTCGACGAGTTGGTGGCGGTTTGCGGGCCCGGCCATCCGGTGCTGGAGGGGAGAGAGACGCGGCTGGACCGGCTGGCCGAATACCCCTGGATGGTGGCGCCGGCGGGCACGCCCTCCCGGGCGATGTTCGATCGCATCTTCAGCGGCGCCATGACGCCGGCCAGCATCGTTGAAACGAGCTCGGTCATCCTGATGCGCGAGACGCTGGCGATTTCCAATCACCTGGGATTCGTATCGGCCGGCCAGGTGATTTCCGATGTGCGGCTGGGAAGCCTGGTTCGCCTGCCGCTTGACCTGCACGAGACGGCCCGCCCCATCGGCCTCAGCACGCGCAGCGGCTGGGTACCGACGCGGGCGCAGGCCGGCTTCGTCGATGAAGTCCGCGCTGCAGCGCGCCAGATAGGCGCCGACGGCCTTCCAAGACCCTCCTAGGACCAGCCAGGCAAAGGCCGAAACTTTGTCCTCGGCGCATAAATAGGGCTTGAATGGAACCGTACCGTACGGTACGCCTGCGATTGAAGCCGGATTGTGTCCCCGGCGATGTGCCAGGAAGTTGCCGCCGTGTCGATGACCATCAAGGTCAATGAGGAGACGTTCACCCCCCGCCAGCAGGCTGTGCTGACGGCGGCGCTGGACCTGCTCGTGGAAAATGGCGACGGGCTGACCATGACGGCGGTGGCGCGCCGGGCTTCGTGCTCGAAGGAAACGCTCTACAAATGGTTCGGCGACCGCGATGGGCTGCTGACCGCTACCGTGCAATGGCAGGCCGCCAAGGTGCGCATGCCGCAGGTGGACCGTTCTCATCTCAACGCCAGGATGCTGCGGCTCAGCGTTGAGCAATTCGCGCGCGATTTGCTCACCGTCATCATCGGTGAAGTGTCCATTACCCTCAACCGCACGGCCATCACCCATGCGACGCAGGAAAAGGACCGTCTGGGCAATATCGTGCTGGAAAATGGCCCGTTGGCCATTCGCCGTCGCCTCAAACCCATTCTGGAGGCCGGGCGCGATGCGCGCCTCCTGCGCTTTCCGTCCAGCGAGGATGCCTATCGCACCTTTTTCGGGCTCGTGGTGCGTGATGTGCAGATCCGGCTTCTGCTGGGCGACAGCGCGCTTACCCAATCCAATGTCGAGGCCAATATCGAAGCCGATGTAAAAGCCGCGACTGACCAGTTTTTCGCCCTATATGGGGTGAAAGCAGACCAATAGCATCGCAATTCCAGGGAGAGACCCATGCGCGTCTATTATGATCGGGATGCCGATCTGAATATCATCAAATCCAAGAAAATCGCCATTGTCGGCTATGGCAGCCAGGGTCACGCCCATGTGCTGAACCTGCGCGATTCCGGCGTCACCGACGTTGCCGTCGCCCTGCGCCCCGGCTCGCCCTCGGCCAAGAAGGCGGAAGGCGAAGGCCTCAAGGTCATGTCGGTGGCCGATGCCGCTGCCTGGGCCGACGTCATCATGATGCTGACGCCCGACGAATTGCAGGCCGATATCTATAAGCAGCATATCGAGCCCAATATCCGTGACGGCGCCGCGCTGGCCTTCGCACATGGCCTGAACGTGCATTTCAACCTGATCGAGCCCAAGTCCACCGTCGACGTCATCATGATCGCGCCCAAGGGCCCGGGTCATACCGTGCGTGGCGAATACCAGAAGGGCGGCGGCGTACCGTGCCTGATCGCCGTGCATCAGGATGCTTCGGGTAATGCCCATGATATCGCGCTGGCCTATGCTTCCGGCGTGGGCGGCGGCCGTTCGGGCGTTATCGAGACCAATTTCCGCGAGGAATGCGAAACCGACCTGTTCGGCGAGCAGGCCGTGCTCTGCGGCGGCCTGGTGGAACTGATTCGTGCCGGTTTCGAGACGCTGGTGGAAGCCGGCTACGCACCCGAAATGGCCTATTTCGAGTGCCTGCATGAAGTGAAGCTGATCGTCGACCTGATCTATCAGGGCGGCATCGCCAACATGAACTACTCGATCTCGAACACCGCCGAGTGGGGCGAATATGTCACCGGTCCGCGCATCATCACCTCGGAAACCAAGGCCGAGATGAAGCGCGTGCTGCACGACATCCAGTCGGGCAAGTTCACCTCCGAGTGGATGCAGGAAATCAAGTCCGGCGGCGGCGCCCGTTTCAAGGCGACCCGTCGCCTGGCCGACGAGCATCCCATCGAGGAAGTCGGCGCCAAGCTGCGCGACATGATGCCCTGGATCAAGGCCGGCGCCCTGGTCGACAAGGCCAAGAACTGAGGTTTTGGAACGGGGGCGAAGGCCCCCGTTTTGTTTTACGGGGCGCTGTTGGCCAGCTCCGGCACCACTATTTTTCAAGCGCGCTTTCGACGGTCGTCAGGGCTTCCTCCAGCAGGGCGCGTAAGAGTTTTGGATCGTTATATTTTATATTGGCGTCGCTAGCAGAATAGAATTGGTTAAGCTCCGCGTCTGTAAATTTTCCGCCTAGCATTTCCCTTAGGCAAGTCGCCAGTTCCATTAACTCCGCCTCGCGATCCGGCCCATGAAATTTGGACAGCCCCCAAAATATCATTTCATCGTTGGAAGAATCGTAGTTGGGCGTGGCATCCCTGACATTGTCGGCAAATTTATAGAAGATTTTTGGAACGCGGGACCGGATCATCTGGCAAACTCCTCGTTGGGCGTTTCATTTCGTGGATAAGCTGTAAGCACCACATATCCTGGTGGTGACTGATGCCGGCGGATGAGTACTTCTATCCAGAAAGTCGGACGAATGACAAAAGGAGAAATATCGTCTGGACTGAACGCTTCTCGACCTGTTGGGAATCCGAAGCGATGCAGCAATGTAGCGCCGGGTAATCTCCCATTGATAACCTGATGGACCGTTTCTGCGTTGAGGCGCAACACCTGTGAAACCAGATTGTTGGCCTCACCGAGTGAATTGAACGATCCCTCCGCAGGATGCCGCGAGTCGGGACGCTCAAGCCGTTGTTGCCATTGATAGGCAATGAGCTGGGTGTCGCTCCGGGCTACATGCTTGCTGAAGCCATGACCGCCCTTGAGTTCCTCCTTGGCTAAATCAACGGAGTAAAGTCCCGGATTGTCGAAGGCCGAAACGGCAACGTGAATGCGGTCACCGCTCGTTCCCGCCGCCACCCACTGTCCGCCAATCGGCGAGCCCGCCGGCGCACGGGGTTGGCTGGGGTTGAAGCCGGCCTTACGGACGGCGTGGTCGAGGCGGGCGAGTTTGACGGCGACATGCAGCGCCGCAAAGCGCCAGAACAAGGCGAGGGTGGATTGTCTGGTGGTCGGCATGGTGCCCGCCTCCGCTGTTTGATGTGAACATTCTCGCATCGGCCGCAGCGGCGGGGATAAGCTGGCCTGCCGCCACTACTCAGCGACGCGGCGCTGCTCTAGGCTCGCGACGCAAATTCGAGTCGCAGGGGGGAGCGGTATGGCCGCAGAGACAGATATCGCGCTGGTCAAGCGCCAGGAAACGGAACTGGTGCTGCCGATCTTCGATGAGGCGGTGGCTTTCGAGATCGGCTCGTCCATCCGCGCCCGTGCGCTGGCCGAGGGGTTGTCGCTGGTGGTCGATATCCGCACCTGGGATCGTCAATTGTTCTTTTCGGCCACGCCCGGTACCAGTGCCGACAACGCCGAATGGGTGCGCCGCAAGATCAATTCCGTCCGCCGTTTCCAGCGCGCCAGCTATCGGCTGGTGCTGGAGCGGGGGGAAGGGCCATTCAGCGTGCAATCGGGTGCCGATCCTGCCGATTACGTCATCGCCGGAGGGGGCTTTCCCATTCGCGTTCCGGGCGCGGGCATTGTCGGGTGCCTCACCATTTCCGGCCTGCCGGGCCGCAAGGACCATGGCGTGGCGGTGGATGGGCTGTGCGACCATCTGGGCCGGAACCGCGCCGATTACGCCTTGCCGGAGGTTTCCTCGTGAAGCTCGACTATCTGCTGCTGGACGTGTTTACGCGCAAGCGGCTGACCGGCAACCAGCTTGCCGTGGTGCCGCGCGCCGATGGGTTGCTCGATGACGAGATGCAGGCCATCGCCCGCGAGTTCAATCTCAGCGAGACCGTCTTCATCCTCAAGCCGCAGGTGGAGCGCAATACCGCCGCCGTGCGCATTTTCACGCCTTACCAGGAATTGCCTTTCGCCGGTCACCCCACCGTTGGCGCCGCCGTGGCGCTGGGCCTGTCGAGCCGGGCCAGTGCGGTGCGGCTGGAAGAAAAGGTGGGGATCGTCACGGCGCTGTTTGAAAAGCACGACAGACGTTCCGGCGAAGCGCGTTTTTCGCTGCCGCGCCTGCCGGCGCGTCTCGCTTCGCTCGATGACCGGCTGGGCTTGGCGCAGGCGCTGGGCATCGAGGTGGAAGATATCGGCTGTGGTGCCTATCGGCCGGCAGTGTTTTCTGCCGGCGTCACCTTCCACCTGGTGCCGGTGCGCGATGCATCGGTGCTGCGGCGCATCACCGTCAACCGGCTGTGCTGGAACGATGTTTTCCATCACGAGCATCAATCGGCCTATGTTTTCACGCTGACACCGGATGAAAACGACAACGATTTGGCGGCCCGCATGTTCGGCATGGGGCTGGGGGAAGACCCCGGCACGGGTTCGGCCGCCGCGGCGCTGATCGGCCTTCTGGCCGAGCAGGCTCCGCTTGCCAGCGGGCAGGCGGATTTCATCCTGCGCCAGGGGCATGAGATGGGCCGCCCCTGCCGGATCACGCTGCAATTGCGCAAGGAGAACGATGTCCTCGTCCACGGCGCCATTGGCGGCGATGCCGTGGTCGTAGGGGAAGGTGTGCTCGATCTGGACGACTGAGACAGAAGTGGTCACACGCGCAAAAAAATGACGCTGGACGGGCTTGCGTCGGGCGTATGTTTCGCGCATGCTTGCAGCAAATCTGGACTATGCCCATGCAGCGCAAGCGCGCCATTGCTATCGCCAAGGCTGACCGTCAGGCCCGTTATTCGGGTCTGGTGCTTGCTGCTGGCCTGCTGCTGCTTCCGGCGCTTCTCCTCCTTCTTATCAGCCCCTGATCACCGGCAGCTCGATTTAGCGAGCGGGTCGTCAGGGGATTGCGCCATCAGCTGAACACCAGAAATGTGTGGCCGGCGGGCCTGTGGCTTGCGGCCGATGATAGGAAAATGATTTAAATGTCTGCCGATACTTCCAATAAAGACCGCGTCTTCATCTTCGACACCACGCTGCGCGACGGCGAGCAATCGCCCGGCGCCACCATGACGCTCGAGGAAAAGCTGCAGGTGGCCGAGACGCTGGACGAGATGGGTGTCGACATTATCGAAGCCGGCTTCCCCATTGCCTCCAATGGCGATTTTGAGGCCGTGGTCGCGGTGGCCAAGCAGGTCAAGCGCGCCACCGTGGCCGGGCTGGCCCGCGCCATCGCCGCCGATATCGACCGCGCCGGTGAAGCGGTACGCCATGCCAAACGCGGCCGTATTCATACCTTCGTCTCCACCTCGCCCATCCATCTGGCCCACCAGATGAAGAAGACCGAGGACGAGGTGATCGAGATCATCGCCCGGACCGTAGCGCAGGCGCGCAACCTCATCGACGATGTCGAATGGTCGGCAATGGACGCTACCCGTACGCCATTGGAGTTCCTCAAGCGTTGCGTGGAGACGGCCATCAAGGCCGGCGCCACCACAATCAATCTGCCCGATACGGTGGGCTACGCCGTGCCCGAAGAGCATGAAGCCATGTTCCGCACCATCATCACTTCGGTGCCGGGGGCGGACAAGGCGATCTTCTCGGCCCATTGCCACAATGATCTGGGCTTGGCGGTGGCCAATTCACTGGCGGCTGTTCGCGGTGGCGCGCGGCAGGTGGAATGCACCATCAATGGTCTGGGTGAGCGCGCCGGCAATGCGGCGCTCGAAGAGGTGGTGATGGCGCTGCGCACACGCGCCGACGTCATGCCCTATCACACCGAAATCGAAACCATTCAGATTGCCCGCGCCAGCAAGATCGTCGCGGCTGCGGCCAATTTCCCCGTGCAATACAACAAGGCCATCGTGGGCAAGAATGCCTTCGCCCATGAAAGCGGCATCCATCAGGACGGCATGCTGAAAAATGCCGAGACCTATGAGATCATGACGCCGGCCAGCGTCGGCATCAAGGAAACCACGCTGGTGATGGGCAAGCATTCGGGCCGCGCCGCCTTCAAGGACAAGCTGCGCGAACTGGGCTATGAATTGGGCGACAACGCCTTCCAGGAAGCCTTTGTACGTTTCAAGGACCTGGCTGACCGCAAGAAGCACGTCTATGACGCCGATATCGTCGCCCTGGTGGATGACGAGGTCGGCTCGGCCGGCGACCGCATTCGCCTGGTGGACATGGAAGTGGTCAGCAAGACCGGTGGCGTCCATAAATGCACCATGACGCTGACGATCGATGGCGAGGAAGCCAATGTGTCCTATGAGGGCACCGGCTCGGTCGACGCGATCTTCAACGCCATCAAGCAGGGCGTGGGCCAGCAGCCGCATCTGGTGCTCTATGCCGTCGATGGCGTAACCGGGGGCACTGACGCGCAGGCATCCGCCCATGTGCGGCTGGAGTTGAATGGCAGGATCGCCTCAGGCAACGCGGCCGAACCCGATACGCTGGTGGCGTCGGCCCGTGCCTATCTCAATGCCTATAACCGCCTGCTGATCGACCGCGGCGCTGCGGCGCAGGGGGCCATGGCCGGCTGACTTCAAGGCGCCTTCGCTCCGCTTCTAGCCTGGGGTGAAGGCGCTATTTGCTGGCCAGCAGGATCGGGTCAACCTCCACAAGCTCCAGTGAGCGCACCATGTGCAGGGTGGCGGCCTTGTATTTCAGGAAATGCGGCGAGGTTATGTGGGCCTCGTAGGCGGCCTGCGAGGCATACACTTCGAGCAGGTCCACCTTATGCGGGGCATCCTGGCGAGCCGTTGCATGCAACATCGTGACCCCGGGTTCCAACTGGATCGAAGCCTCGATTTCTTCCTTGAGGAGGCCGAGATATTCGGCCAGGTGGGCGGGGTTTATGTCCAGCTTGGCCTGGCGAACGATGCGTGGATCCATCACAGACGCTCCTGTCGAAGGTCAGCGAGGACTTTGCCCAACGCTTCATCGAGCAAGGCGCGGTCGGTGGCGGTGCCGGCGCTGACCCGGATGCAGCGGTTGAGGCCTGCCACCACGGGTTTGCGGACGAAAATGCCGTGCTGGGCCAGGCCGTCGAGAATGGCCTGCGCGTAGGCGCCGTCGCCGCCGCAATCGAGCGCGACGAAATTTGTCGCGCTGGGCAGCGGTGTGAGCCCGTGCCGCCTGGCTATGGCCGCCGTGTCGGCCAGCGCCTCGCGCACTTGCGCCAGCGAGGCGGCAAGATGGGCCTGATCGGCCAAAGCGGCGATGCCGGCGGCCTGGGCCACATTGCTGATACCGAAATGATTGCGGATGCGGTTGAAGGCCGAGATGTTGCGCGCTTCGCCCAGCACATAGCCGACCCGCGCGCCCGCCAGGCCATAGGCCTTGGAAAAGGTGCGCATGCGCAGCAGGTTCGGGCGGGTGAGGTGGAGCGGCGGCAGCGTGCCAGGCGGGGCGAATTCGCCATAGGCCTCATCAAGCACGATCATGGTGGTTTCCGGTACGGAAGCGACGAAGCGTTCGACCGAGGCAGCGTCCCACCAACTGCCCATGGGATTGTCGGGATTGGCCAGATAGACCATGGACGCGCCGGTTTCCCGCGCGGCCTCGCTCAGGGCGTCGATATCTTCCCGGTCCCCGATATAGGGCACGGCGTGCATCAGCGCGCCATAGCCGGCGATATGGTAGTTGAAGGTTGGATAGCCACCCAGCGAAGTGACCACCGTGCTGCCCGGTGCTGCGAAGAGCCGCACCGCCATGCCCAGGATGGCATCGACGCCCTCGCCGGGCATGACATTGGCAAAGGGCATGCCGAGATGATGGGCGATGGCGGCGCGCAGATCATGATTTTCGGGATCGCCATAGTGCCAGCTTTCCAGTGCGGCCTTCGACATGGCCTCGAGCACGGATGGCGCCGGGCCGAACGGGCTCTCATTGGCCCCGATACGCGCCCGCAGGGCTATGCCATCGCGCCGGGCGATGGCCTCCGGGCCGACGAAAGGGACGGTTTCATAAAGGGTTGCGGCGATCGGCGAAAGGTGAGGGTAGGGCACGGGGCAGGTCCTCGGTGTGGTCCCCGCCAGAATCGCATGATTCGCGCCGGCATGATCCTGTTGGATGAAATCCGATCCGGTCGATCCGGTTTTGCACAGGCAGTCGATCTGGCGTGCGACGGGGGTGCGCCGGATTTCGGGGCTTTGGCGGGGGAGTGTTCATGGCTGCAATTTGATTTAAATCCCCGCCGTTCCGGCCAGGTTCGGGAAGGCATGGGGGCGCACCTTTGCGCCCACGCCACATTGCCCCGGCGTTTCCAAGACCATGCGTTTACAAGGAGCTTCCGTGCCATGCCGCCTACCTATGTGCTCGCGCGAGACCATCTGCAGCGTGCCGCGACGATCCTTCAGGGTGCAGATAGCCGTTCGCGTCAATTGCGGTACATCATCGAGCGCACCATCAGCCTGATGGACGATATCAGGCAAGATGCGCCCCAAGGAGCCAGCAACGTGCTGGATTTTGCCGCGTTCCGCCAGGCGCGCGCCAATATGGACTGACCCGATGACGGTTCGACGCCGGCGTCGCCCTGACGCCGGTGCCGTCATCTCCTTTTCGTTGGCTGAAAAACAACCTCAGGAAATTGAGATCAAACGCTAGACAGGGTGGAATCCCTTTGCTAGAGAGGCGCCACTTTGGTGCCGGGCCGCATTGGCCGACGGGTGCATAGCTCAGATGGTAGAGCAGCTGACTCTTAATCAGCGGGTCCAAGGTTCGAGTCCTTGTGCACCCACCAAAGTCTTCCCTTACATCTCAATTTTTTCATGCGGTGCGTTCGGCACGCGCAGGACGCCAATCTGTCACCAAGCTGTCGGCAGGGGCTTCAAGGGCCCGGATATCCTATATTTTCGTCGTATATGGGGTGGGTTTCCCTTCCCAAGTGGCGGGGCGTGGCGCTATAGGGCGGCATAGTCTTCATGGGATGGTCCGCAATGTTCAGTTTCGATCCGAGCTTCTTCAGTTCACTCCTGCAGGTCATCCTCATCGATCTCGTCCTTGCCGGCGACAATGCCGTTGTGATTGGCCTTGCCGCCGCGGGCCTCGCCTCTGATGTGCGGCGCAAGGCCATTCTGATCGGCATCCTGGCCGCAACGCTTCTGCGCATTTTCTTCGCGCTCATTACCACGCAACTGCTTTCGCTGGGCGGCGGGCTGCTCATCGCCGGTGGCATCCTGCTGCTCTATGTCTGCTGGAAGATGTATCGCGAGCTGACGACGCCGGAAGAGCATGCCCACGAGGCGCACGAAGCGCTTGAAGATGCCGATCGGGACGGAGATGGTGCCGTTGCCGGCAAGGCCCCGCGCAAGACGCTGCGCCAGGCCGTCATCCAGATCGTTATCGCCGACGTGTCTATGTCGCTGGACAATGTGCTGGCCGTCGCCGGCGCCGCCCAGCACCATTTCGAGGCGCTGATTTTCGGTCTTGCCCTTTCGGTGGTGATGATGGGCGTTGCCGCCACCTTCATCGCCGGCCTGCTGCACCGTTTCCGCTGGATCGCCTGGGTTGGGCTGGCGCTCATTCTCTTCGTGGCGCTGCGCATGGTCATCGAAGGCGCGGGCGACTTCATCGCCATTCCCGAAATCCCCTTCATCTATACACCACACCATGTCGGAGCCGCGCATTAGCCTTTGGTAACCACCGGGCCAGTTTTGCGGCATTTGCCGGGCGCCAATAGGGATTTGCTCACTTCCAGGGGCTAGCGTTCCGCTCAATTCATTCCGAGCGGAACGAGCCCCATGTCTGTGATCGCTGACCGCATGGCCGCCGAAAAGGCGGCTCCAGTCCCTTCCCGTCGCAGCGGCGTCGCCGGCCTTCGGCTTGAAAGCGAGCTGGTCGAGGGCGCGGAGTGGGACCGGGTCATTGCCGGCTTCGATGACGTCTGCCAGGAGCAGATGCATGTCTTTGCCAAACGACGCTGGCCGGGGGCGGTGCAGGAGCCGCGCCTGTTCCTGCTCGGAGGCGAAGTGGTCGGGGGCGCCATGGTGATGGTGCAGCCGCTGCCGCTGCGCCTGGGCGAGATCGCCGTCGCCAAGTGGGCCCCCATGCTCAAGGATGCCAGTAGCCCCGATGCCGATGCCATTCACGCGGGTATGGTCGATGCCATGATGGTCGAATATGCCGACAGGCGCGGTCAGATGCTCTCCATCCTGCCCTGGGCATCATCGACACCGGTCAACACCGCTTATGAGCGGTTGATTTCGCGCGGCTTCCGGCGCGGTTCGCGACTGCTGTTTCCCAATCGCTATATGGTCAATCTGCGCCTTTCCGACGATGAGCAGAGGCGCAGCTTCGATCAGGCCTGGCGGCGCCAACTCAACAAGGCAGAAAAAGCGGGGCTGGTTTTTGAGCACGCCACTCCCGAAGGCATCGGCGCCTTCGAGGCGCTCTATGCGGCGATGAGCGAGCGCAAGCAGTTCGCCGACCATTCCGCCTATGAAACCGTGCCGGACCTGATGGACATCGAAGATCCGCAATTGCGGCCTGAGTTGTTCTTCGTGCGTCACCAGGGCGAACTGGTGGCCGGGGCGCTGATCTTCAAGGGAGGCGAGCGGGCCGTTTATCTCTATGGCGCCACCAACGACAAGGCGCTGCCGTTGCGTGCGGGTTATTTCCTGCACTGGCATATCATCCGCTGGCTGCGTGATAATACGCGGGCCCGCTGGTATGATCTGGGGGGGACGGATGGCTTCCAGGGCCTCCATCAATTCAAGAAGGGCATGGTGGGCGCGGCCGGCGTCATCCGGCCGGTGCCGCCGGTGGCCAATTACGCCAGCCGTCCGCTGGCCTATATGATGGGCGCAGGGGCCTTTGCCGGACGCGATTTCGTGCAGCATGCGCGCCGTATCCTTGGAAGTTGGCTTAACCCCAGGTCGCGCCCCACCCAGTCTCGGGGCGCGCCAGACGAGGCGGCTCGATGAGCCTGCAACGGCGCCTTGCCTCGCAATCCACCCTGATCTTCGCGGCCCGCCTTGGTGGCGCCGGCCTGGTGTTTCTGGTCCAGGCGTTGATCGCCCGCGTCTGGGGTGCGGACATATTGGGCGAATATCTGCTGGTCATCGCCACGACCAATCTGATCGCCGTAATGATGCCTTTGGGATTTCAGACCATCGGCACCTATTTCGCCGCCGAATATCGCGCCAAGGGAGAGCGACGGCAGCTCCTCATCTTCCTCATGCAGAGCTATGGTCATGTGCTGGCCCTCTTTGCCCTGCTGCTGGTGCTGGGTCTGCCGGTGCTGGGTTTTCTGGGGCAGGGGAGCAGCGTCTGGGCCGATCATTTCGTGCCGGTCGCCTTGCTGGCGCTCGGGACGGCCCTTGTCTATGTCAATGGCGCTCTGCTGGTGGGGCTGAGGCGCCCCCTGGCGGGTTTCTTTGCCGACACCTTGTTCCGCCCGCTGGTCGTCATCGCCTCCTTTCTGCTTTTCATGGGCTTTGCGGCACCGGCGGAAGGGTTTTCCGCCATGCTCTGGGCGGTTGGCATCGGCTATGTGGGGATAGCGCTGGTACATTTCGGTTTCGTCGTCGCCACGCTTGGGCGTGTCGGGGATGGCGCGCCGCCCCGGCCTCTGGAGGCCCGCCGCTGGTGGCGCTTCGCCTTGCCTTGGGTGTTGATCGCGCTGGCGACGGATTTTTTCTTCGATATCGACCTGCTGCTGCTCAGCCACGCCCTGAGCCGCGAGGAGCTGGCAATTTTCGGCGTCTGCACGCGGATTTTCTCACTGGCGTCCTTCGGCGTCGGGGCGGTTTATGCCGTCACCCTGCCCGACATGTTCGAGAGCGAGGCCAAGGCGGATCGGGCGGCTTTCAAGCGCAAGGTGGGCGAGGCTAATTTTGTCGCCAGCCTCATCGCATTGGTGCTGTTCGTGCTGGTGATGCTGTTCGCGCCGCTGGCGCTGCTGTTATTCGGGCCGAGTTTCGTGGCGGGCACGGCGCCGCTGGCGATCCTGTGCCTGGCATTGGTGATCCGCTCGGCCATGGGGCCGGCCTCGATGGTACTTTCCATTCATGACCGGCCTTATGCCAGCCTGCCCTCGGTGGGCATGGGCATCGTTACGCTCGCCATGGGCAACTGGCTGCTGGTGCCGCCTTTCGGCCTCCTAGGGGCGGCGCTGGCGGCGATCATCGCCATTTCCGTCTGGTCGATCGGGCTTTGGTGGGTGGCACTGCGGACGGCCGAGATGGATGTTTCCATCCTGCAATGGTTCCGCAATCGCGGCGCGGCAGCCCTGCCGGCTGAGTAAGGTTCAGGCGCCGACCAGCGTTCCCAAGCGCTGCTTGAGCCGGCCGAGCCGGCCGATATTGACGCCGCTGTCATAATCTTCCGAAAGCTTGGTATAGGGCTTCTCGATCAACAGGTAATCCTGGCCGAAGATATGCTTTTCGAGCAGACAGGTTTCCTTGTAGCCGTAGCGGCGCAACAGCATGCGGGCGACTTCGTTTTCCGGCCGCACAAAGGTGAAGGCCTTGTGGAAGCGCGTCTTGTCCCAGTGCTCATCGAAGGCGCGCATGCCGAACATGCCCAGCTTGGTCTGGCGGTGTGAGGGGAAGACCCAGCTCCAATAGCGGAACACGGCGCCGCATTCAGGGCCGGAGACCATGGCGCCGCCCGGCACACTATCGGCGCACATGAGCATGATGTGCCAGGGGTCAATGGCCAGCAGGTTGCGCAGGAAGGTCTTGTTGAGCCGGCCCATCTCGTGTGTCTTGAAGCGCTCGGAATAGAAGGGCGAGGTGGCGATAACGTCCATCAGTTCGTCGTGGACGAGATTGATATCCGCCGCGGTGGCGGCGCGGATCGTCATTTCGGCCATGATGCACCTCCCTGAGGGCCACCATGATAACAAAGGCCGCCCCTGGTCCGAAGCGCTCTTGCCTTCTGCGGTTAATGGGATATGGGCAGGCCCTTAGGGGCAATGATCATCAAGTCGTAGCGTCAGGCCCTTGCCCGGCGCGATGGCGGACACTAGAACGGGTCTCGGGAGAGACAAGGGAGGACTGTATGAGCGACCAGCTCGTATTTCAGCCAAGCGCGGCAGCGATCGCACGCACCCATACCACCAGCGCTCAGTATGACGAGATGTATGCTCGCTCTCTCAGCGACCCCGACGGGTTCTGGGCGGAGCAGGCCAAGCGTCTGGACTGGATCAAATTTCCCACCAAGATCAAGAACACCAGCTTCACCTACCCCGATATCTCGATCAAATGGTATGAGGACGGCATTCTCAATGTCGCGGCCAATTGCATCGACCGGCACCTGACCGAGCGTGGCGACGACATTGCCCTTATCTGGGAGCCGGACAATCCGGAACACGAGGCGGAATATATCAGCTACCGCACCCTGCACGAGAAGGTCTGCCGCTGCGCCAATGTTTTGAAGTCGCTGGGCGTGCGCAAGGGTGACCGCGTCACGATCTACCTGCCGATGATTCCCCAGGCGGCCTATGCCATGCTGGCCTGTGCGCGCATCGGCGCGGTGCATTCGGTGGTGTTCGGTGGCTTTTCGCCCGACGCGCTGGCTGGCCGCATCAATGACTGCGACTCGGCGGTGGTCATCACTGCCGATGAGGCCCGGCGCGGCGGCAAGACCGTGCCGCTCAAGGCCAATGTCGATCAGGCGCTGGAAGACTGCCCCGGTGTGCAGAAGGTTCTGGTGGTCCACAACACCGGCGCCGAAGTGGCCATGAAGGGCTCGCGGGACATCTGGTGGCACGAGGCTGCCGCCGGGGTCGAACCCTTCAACGAGCCCGAGCCGATGAATGCGGAGGATCCGCTTTTCATCCTCTACACCTCCGGCTCCACCGGCAAGCCCAAGGGCGTTCTGCATACGCAGGGCGGCTATCTCACCTATACCTCGGTAACGCATGAGCTGAATTTTGACTACAGGCGCGGCGACGTATTCTGGTGTACGGCCGATGTGGGCTGGGTCACCGGACACAGCTATATCGTCTATGGCCCGCTGGCCAATGGCGCGACCTCGGTGATGTTCGAGGGCATCCCTTCCTGGCCCGATGCGAGCCGCTTCTGGCAGGTGATCGAGCGTCACAAGGTCAATATCTTCCACACCGCCCCCACCGCCATCCGCGCCCTGATGGGAGCGGGCGCCGAATATGTCGAAAAATATGACATGCCCAGCCTGCGGCTGATCGGTTCGGTGGGCGAGCCGATCAATCCCGAAGCCTGGCTGTGGTATCACAAGAATGTCGGCAAGGGGCGTTGCGAGGTCATCGACACCTGGTGGCAGACCGAGACGGGCGGCAATATGATTGCGCCTTTCCCCGGCGCCACCGCGGCCAAGCCGGGCTCGGCCACCAAGCCCTTCTTCGGTATACAGCCGGTGGTGCTCTCACCCGAAGGACAGGTGCAGGAGGCCACGAAGGCAGAAGGCGTTCTGGCCATCAAGGATAGCTGGCCGGCCCAAGCTCGCACTATCTGGGGCGATCACGGGCGGTTCGTCTCCACCTATTTCGAGACCTATAAGGGGATGTATTTCACCGGCGACGGCTGCCGGCGCGACGAGGACGGCTATTACTGGATCACGGGACGCGTCGATGATGTGCTCAACGTCTCCGGTCACCGCCTGGGCACCGCTGAAGTGGAGAGCGCGCTTGTCGCCCATCCCAAGGTTTCCGAGGCTGCCGTGGTCGGCTTCCCGCACGATATCAAAGGGCAGGGCATCTATTGTTATGTCACGCTGATGGCAGGCGAGGACTATAGCGAGCAGTTGCGGGGCGAACTGCGCAATTGGGTGCGCAAGGAAATCGGCCCCATCGCCTCGCCCGACTATATCCAGTGGGCGCCGGGCCTGCCCAAGACGCGTTCGGGCAAGATCATGCGCCGTATCCTGCGCAAGGTGGCCGAGAATGATTATGGCGCCCTGGGCGATATTTCGACGCTGGCCGATCCATCGGTGGTGACCGATCTCATCGAGAACCGGCTCAACCGCTAGGTTTTCTTCCTTTCGGTACAAATCACCCCCGTCTTTCCGAAGGCGGGGGTGAAATGTTTTCGGGGGAGAAAAACTCGGACGAAGATATGGGGATCTTCGCCCGAGAAGGGCAATCGACCGGACGAAAGGTTGAAAAACACCCGGGCTTATGGATTGCCCTGGAGCAGGAAGAACCAGCCTGGCCGGGCAATCACCCCCCCGAATCGGGGTGTCCGGCTTTTATGGGGGCACTGCAAGAGGACATTGTTTCGGCGACTTTTGGCGGGCAGGGTGAGGCGTTGATTCTGAAAGAGATGGCCCTGTGACGCTGTTTTCGCGCCTGCTGCTGCTGTTTGCCGTGATGTTTCCCTCCCTGGCTGCCGCCGCCACGCTGGAGGAGATGGCGGGGCAGATGATCGTGGTCGGTTTCGAGGGCGCCAAGGCGGATGACGAAAGCGTGGTGGCGCTGGCTCAGGAGCTGGCCGAAGGCCGGCTGGGTGGCGTCATGTATTTGCGCAAGAACGTCACCAGCCTTGCCGATGTGCGCGCCATGAACGACCTCTTCCAAGACGCCGCGCAGGAGCCACCCTTCATCACCCTCGATCAGGAAGGTGGCGCAGTGGAAAGGCTGACCCAGGCTATCGGCTTTGCGGAGCTGCCCAACGCCAAGTCCATTGCGGCCGGCTACAGTCCCGAAGAAGCAGAGAAGATTTACGCCGGCATGGCCGGCGATGTCGCGGCGCTAGGCTTTACCGTCAATTTCGGCCCGGTCGCCGATATCGAACTCAACCCGGAAAACCAGGTCATAGCCCGCTATGGAAGGGCCTTTGGCAGCGATCCCGCAGTCGTTGCCGAATATGACGCGGCGTTTATCCGCGCCCATCATCAAGCGGGCCTGCTGACGGCGCTCAAGCATTTTCCCGGCCACGGCTCATCGACGGCCGACAGCCATGAGGGCTTCGTCGACATCACCCAGAGCTGGCAGGAGAGTGAACTCGATCCCTATCGTGAGTTGATCGGGCAGAGGCTGGTCGACATGGTGATGGTCGGCCATCTCTATCATGCCGCCTATGCGAACGGGGACGGGAAAACTCCCTCCTCGCTTTCGGCGCGGTGGATCGACGGGGTGCTGCGGGGCGAATTGGGGTTTTCCGGCGTCGTCATCAGCGACGACCTGGAAATGGGAGCGATCCGCGAACACTTCTCGCCGGAAGAGACCGTTACCAAGGCGGTGCGGGCCGGCGTGGATGTCCTGCTCTTTTCCAATACGGCGAAGTATCACGCCGGCCTCAATAGGGAAATTCTCGATATCCTGGTGAGGGAAGCCGAGGCCGATCCGGCTTTTGCGGATCGGATCGTCCAGAGCTACGAGCGCATCATGGCGCTCAAGCAGCGGCTGCTCAGGCCGGGCGCCTAGAGGCTTCCCCTGTTTTCTCGTCGGCAAAGGTTTCCTCGCGGGCCAAGCGCGGATAAGGTGCGCGCCCACGAAGCAGGAGTTGTTGCTTGATGGCAGATGACCGCGAAGTCCGACAGGTTCGGGCGCTGTTCATCTCGGATGTGCATCTGGGCATGAAGCCCATACGGGTCGCGCAACTCATCGAGTTCCTGCGCGCCCATGATGCGGAAACCATCTATCTGGTCGGCGATATCGTGGACGGCTGGCGGCTGGCCAAGTCCTGGCGCTGGCCCACCGAATACAACGTTCTGGTACAATTGCTGCTCGACAAGGCCAATGCCGGCGCCCGCGTCATCTATCTGCCGGGCAATCACGACGAATTTCTGCGCGAATATCTGGGCACCTATTTCGGTGAGATAGAATTCGTCGACCGGACCATCCACACATCGGCCTTGGGCCAGACCTATCTGGTCATCCATGGCGATCAGTTCGATGTGGTGGTGATGCATGCCAAGTGGCTCGCCCATGTGGGCGACTGGGCCTATAACTTGGCTCTGCGGGTCAATATCGCCATTAACTGGGTGCGCCGGCGCCTCGGCCTGCAATACTGGTCGCTCAGCGCCTGGGCCAAACAGAAGGTCAAGAATGCGGTGTCGGTGATCGGGCGCTTCGAGGAAGCCCTGGTGCACGAGGCCCGCGAAACCGGGGTTGATGGCGTGATTTGCGGCCACATCCATTTTGCCGCCATGCATGATCGGCTGGGCATTCACTACATCAATACTGGCGATTGGGTGGAAAGCTGTACGGCCATCGTGGAGAACCATGACGGCGCTTTCGAGCTCATCCAATGGACCGACATGACGAGCGTTGGAAAGCGTAAATTCCGCCTGCGGCGCAACGCCTGAGACGGGCGAAAAGACACTCGCGATAAATCGCTCTTGCCTTGTGTATCGTTGCAAGGCACCAAGTATGCCGGGCACTGATTTGCCCGGAGTTTGTTTCCATGCCATCGGCAATCTCGCGCTCGGCCAGTCCCGAGACACGCGCCTCGCTGTATCAGTTCACGGTGTATCTTCCGGGGGCCGTCAGCTCCGTTTTCCTTGCCATCTGGCTGAGCGAGCACGGCCTTCCCGCCGACCAGATCGGCGTGGTCAACTCCATCCCCATGCTGTGCCTGCTGGCCGTCAACATGATTGTGGGGCGGCTGGCTGATCGCGCCCGGGACTGGCGCACGGTCATCCTCATCATTTCGCTGCTCGCCGCCGTGGCGCCCATCGGCATGTATTTCGTCAACGAGTTCTGGGGAATCATGCTGGTCTGGGTGCTCTGCACCACCACCAATGGCCTGGTGCCGCCGCTGATCGATGCGGCCACCGTGCGCATGACGCGGCGCAACGGCTCGGATTTCGGCGCAGTGCGCGCCTGGGCGACCGTGGGCTATGTGGTGGGCACGGGCGGGTTGGGCCTGCTCATCACCGTTTACGGGGCGGCAGCCTTCGTGCCGCTGTATCTGGGCATGTCGGTGCTGCGCGCCGCCATCGGATTCTGGTTGCCCCGGTTCCGGGCGCCCGAGCGCCAGCAGACACTGGCCGAGACCAAGCCGCGCGCCCGCCTTCGCGATTCTTTGAAGATGTGGTTCGTGCTGCCCCTGCTGGCTTTCGGACTCGTCAATTCCAGCAATGCGATCATCGGGAGCTTTGCGGCGCTGCTCTGGCACCAGAACGGGGTTGCCGATTATTTCATCGGACCGCTCCTGGCCATCGCGGCGCTGGCCGAGGCCATATTGATGTTCGCCTGGCGCCGGTTTGGCGGTCGGGTCACGGCGCGCAACATGATCCTCATCGCGGCGGTCGCGGGCGTTCTGCGCTTTACCGTCATGGCGTTCAGCCCCTCCGTGGGGCTTTTGTTCGTGGTGCAGACCTTGCACGCGCTGAGCTTCGGGCTGGGCTATTTCGGCATGGTGCATTTCATCGCCAACTGGACAGACGAGGCCAACGCCGCCGAGGCGCAGGGATTCGCCAACACGTTGCAGCAGGGCATTTCTATGCTGGCGCTGGTGATTTTCGGCGTGCTGATGGAGCATTTGGGCACTTACGCCTTCTTCTTTTGTACGCTTACAGGCCTGGCGGCGGTCGTCTGCGTGCTGGTCTCGCTCAAGCTGCGCCCGCCGAAGGACGCGCAATGACCGGCTCGCTCAAATCTGCCGGATCGGCACCACCGACGCCGGAATTGCGCACCACTGCATTCTATTTCACCTATTTCATGGGGCCGGGCGCGGCCGTCATGTTCCTGCCGATCTGGCTGAGCGAAAAGGGCATCACCACCGAGCAGATTGGCATCATCAATGCCGTGCCGGTGCTCACCATCCTGGCTTTCAACCTCATAATCGGGCGGGTGGCCGACAGGGCCAGGGACTGGAGGCAGGTCATCGTCATCGGCGCGCTCATTGCCGGCATCGTCCCGATCGGCCTGCTCTTTGTCAATGAATTCTGGGGCATTCTGCTGTTCTGGACACTGTCGAGCCTTCCGGGTGGCGCAGTGGGGCCGGTGCTCGAGGCTGCTACCATGCGCATGACCCGGCGCAATGGCAGCGACTTTGGCACTATCCGCGCCTGGGGCACGGTGGGCTACATGCTCTTCAACGGTCTGACCGGTTTTCTGGTGGTGTGGTTCGGCTCCGGCATCTTCGTGCCGCTCTTCATCGGCCTGGCGCTGCTACGCGCTGGGGCCGCGCTGCAATTGCCGGCGTTCCGCGCGCCGCCCGGGCAACCCACGGTAGCCGCCAGCACCGGAAGTTCCGCAAGCCGGTTGGGCGAAATTCTTACGCGGCCATGGTTTGTGTTGCCGTTGCTGGGCTTTGCCATCGTTTACGGCACCCATATCATCCTCAATGCCTTCGGCTCGCTGATCTGGAAGGAACAGGGCATTTCCGAACAGGTCATCGGGCCCCTCATTGCCCTGGGTTCGGCAGCGGAAGCGGCGATGATGTTTGCCTGGAAGCGGTTCGGCGGTCGCGTCTCGGCGCGAAAGCTGATCCTGGTTTCGGCGCTGGTTTCGGTGGTGCGCTGGGTCGGCATGGCGCTGTCACCGCCGGTCTGGGTGCTGGTTTTCCTCCAACTCGGCCAGTCGGTCACATTTGCGCTGGGCTATCTTGGCTGTGTGCATTTCATCGCCAACTGGACCAGCGAGGACATCGCCGCAGAGACACAAAGCCTCTTCGTGGTCGTCCAGCAGGTCATGGCCGTGGCGGGGCTGGTGGCATTCGGCTGGCTTACAGGTTTTTTTGGCGCGCAGGCCTATTTCTTTGCCGCCGGGGCGGCGCTTCTGGGGGCTTTTTTCATCTGGGTGTCGCTGCGCCTCATGCAGCCCAAGGAGAGTGCCGTGTCGAGCGGCTCGTAAAGCGCCCGCCTTTCAAATCGGCTCGGGCTCGCCTACAAGGCGGAGTGCTTGAGGACAGGGCATGGTCGAGGCGAATCAGCAACAGGAGCCGGTGCCGGCGGTGTTCACGGGAACGCGCCGCGAGTTGGCCTGGCTGCTTTTGGGCGGCTATCTGCTACTAGTTCCCACCATCGGGCTCTACCGATTCTGGCTGACCACGTGGAAACGGCGTTTTTATTGGGCCAATACCGAAATCGACGGCGACGCGCTGGAATATACCGGCAATGCCATGCAATTGCTGCTGGGTTTCCTGATGGCGCTGGCGGTGTTCGTGCCGCTTTACGGTGTTTTCTTCTATCTTTCCACCCAGTCTCTCGAGACGGCACTGACCGGCTATAGCCTGGTAGCGGCTCTGATCTGGTTCCTGATGGGCTATGCCATCTACCGCGCTCGCGATTTTCGCCTGTCGCGTACACTTTGGCGCGGCATACGCTGCGACCAGACAGGCAGTGCCTGGTCCTATGCCCTGCGCCGTTTCGGCTGGTCGCTGCTGATGCTGGCCAGTGCGGGGCTGGTCTATCCCTTCATGGCCGCCAATCTCTGGACCTATCGCTATCGCCATAGCTGGTACGGCGACAGGCGGTTCGGCTTTACCGGCAATTGGAAGCAGTTGGCCGGGCCCTTTTATCTCAGCTATGCGGTGGCGACCGTTGCAGGCGGTGCCGGTCTTGGCATGGCAGTGGGTAACGGCGCTTTTATCTTTGCTAGCAGCCCCGATTTTCAGGACTTTCTTCCGCTGCTCATCGGTGGGGCGGTCACCGGACTGGCGATCCTCTTCTATCAGTCGCGGGAATTGACGCGCATGTTTTCCGCGGTCCGCCTGGGCGGAGCGGCATTGAGCGTCACGATTCGGATGCGTAGCCTTTTGGGGATGTATGTCCAGTTTGGCATCGGGCTGGTATCGAGCTATGTGGCTCTCGCCATCGGCGGCGTCGTGGTTCTGGGCGTGGTGGCGAGCGGGGCCTTCGTCAATGGCGAGATCGACCTGGCGCTGCTCATGCGCCACATGCAGGGCAGCGTGATGACGCTGCTGGCCATCGTTTTCGGCTATCTTCTCTTGCTGGGCGCCTTCAGTTTCTCCGCCGAACTTTTCCTCGGGCTGGGCTTCTGGAAGCTGGTCGCCGGTGGGGCGAGCATTACCGGCCTCGACAGTCTGCGTGATGTGCGTGCGCGAGCCGAGGACAAGGCCATCGCCGGTGAGGGGCTTGCCGATGCGCTCAATGTGGGTGGCTATTGATGGGCATCGTGGCGCGTTATCATGACGGGCTGGTTGCCGATGTCTGCCTGGTAGCGCTGGAATACGACGCTGCGGCGGCTGCTCTGTTGATCCGCCATGCAGGCGATAATCGTCTCCTGGCGCGCTGGGCTGCGGGCGATATTCACGCCGTGCCGGCGGGGCGGCGCCATGAGCTGCGCCTGGGTGTAGCGGGGCAGCCCGATGGCGCACGCATCGTCATCGCCGATCCTCGCGATCGCGCCCGTGTCCTGGCCACCCTGCCGGGGCTTACCGAAAAGCGCCGTCGCGAGGCAGGGCATCAAATGCGCCTGGCGATACTGGCGACCGTGGCGCTAGCGTCGGTCATCCTGGCTTATCTCTATGGTGTTCCGCTGCTGGCGAGCCGGGCGGTGGGGCTGGTTCCGCCCGCCTGGGAGGAGCGTCTGGGCGAGACCGTAGGACGGCAGATGGAGGCGCAGATGGGCGAGACGGGACCGGCCCCGCTCTGCGATCCCGATCCGCGAAGCCTTGCCAATCGGACCATTGCCCGTTTTGCCGATGCGGTGATGGACGGGGCCGGGTCGCCCTTCGAGCTCGATATCAAGGTAGTCCGCTCTGCCGTGCCCAATGCCTTTGCGTTGCCGGGTGGGCAGGTCTACGTCTTTTCAGCGCTGCTGGAACAGGCCGAGACACAGGATGAATTCGCCGGGGTTCTGGCGCATGAGCTGGGGCATGTGGTGCATCGGCATGGCATGGAGCAATTGATTTCAACTGCTGGCACCGGTCTGCTGATCGGCTTCATCCTGGGCGACATGACGGGGATTTCCGTCGCCGCCGGCCTGGGTGCCACGCTGATCGATGCGCGTTTTTCGCGCGAGGCGGAGCGGCAGGCCGATGCCTTTGCCGCACAGGCGGCCCAGCGCCTCGATTTCAACCCCGCCGGCATGGCCGACCTGATCAATCGAGTGGGCGCGGATGATGACCTGACGCGGGCGCTGGCCCTGTTCAACACCCATCCTCTGACCCAGGACCGCAAGCAGGCGCTCGAGGCCTTGAGTCGCGAGCGGCCCAGCGGGCTGGAGCCGCCTTTCAGCCGCGCCGAATGGCTGGCGATCCGCACCATGTGCGGGCCTGGCTGAAATCTTCAAATTCAGGCAAGACCTTGCGGTTAAGCTGCGGCGCAGATGAGGGGCGGCCTTGCGCATATTGATCCGGATATCGAAATGGGCGATCGCCGCGCGACGGCTGGGCGCGTTGGCCGTGCCGCTCGTGGTTCTGGCCGTGGTGCTGCATCATCTGCGGCTCATTGGCGGCACGGTGTTCCTGGTCGCCATTGTCGGGGCCGGGTTGGTGGCGGCGCTGGCGGTTCTGGTCGCCTTGGTGGCGCTGCTTCGCCTCTGGTATAGCGGCGACCGAGGCTGGGGGCTCGCGTTTGCGGGACTGTTTCTCGGCGCCATCTGCCTTGCGCCGTTTGGTTATTATAGCGGTCTGATGCTGCGCTATCCGCCGGTGACCGACATTGCCACGGCCAGCCGGGATTTGATGCCCCTGACATTCGACCCGGCCATGGCGACCATGCCGCCGCCCCGTATGCTGTCGCCGGCGGAGATGGCCCGGGTTTTCCCTAACATCGAGGCGCGCATCTACCCCCTTGAAGTTAGCATTACGTTCGCACTTGCGCAGCGTATCGTTAGCGACAATGGCTGGACGATAACGCTATTGCGCGCGCCGCAAGATGGGGGGCGCGGCCAGATCAACGCCCAGATCGTGACCTGGCCCGGCTGGCGGGAGGAAGTGGTGGTTCTGGTCTCGTCGGACCCGGAAGGCGCGCGGGCGGACATGCGCTCCGCCTCGCTCAACGCCCTGCATGATTTCGGCGCCAATGGAAAGCGCATCGAGACCTTCCTGGCGGCACTCGACGAAGCGGTGACGGTATTCCTGCGCGATAGTCCCGATATCGAGGCGGAGGACGAAGCCGACAGCGAGGAGACGCCCGACGTGCCTATGAATTGAGGCTGATGCGCATGCCGAACGGATGCCGCCATACCCGTACCCGGCTCAAGGATTCGAGATATTCGACATGGGCCGTGATGGTCATGCGCGCGGCGAGGCGCACGGGGAGCGGCTGGGCCGGATAGATGGCCGCGACCAGATCGGCAATGGTTCGCGCGCCTTTGCCCAGAGCCTCCAGCACCTGCTCGTTGCGCGATTGCCGATGCGCTTTCAAGGCGCTGGCATAGACGGGGCCATCGGCGATGGGGCCGCCATGGGCGGGCAGATAGCGTCGGAAAGGCAGGGCGATGACCTTGTCGAGCGAGGCGAGATAGTCGGCCATGGAGCCATCGGGCACCGCCACGAGCGTCGAATTCCAGCCCATGACATGGTCGCCGCAAAGCAGGTCGTCTCCTGCCCCGAATGCCAGGTGATTGGCGCAATGGCCGGGCGTGGCGTGAACGCTGACGGCGAGGTCGCCCGCCAAGATGGTTTCCCCGTCGACAAGCGTCCGCTCCGGTCGTAGCGCCCAATCGCAGGAACCGGCGAGGCGGTTGCGCTCGAATCGGCGCAACGGGCGCGAGAGGCGATGAGGTCCGCCAAACCAGAGCGGGGCGCCGAGGGCCTCCGCCAGCCGTGGCGCGAGGGCGCTGTGGTCGCTATGGGTATGGGTGAGCAGGATGGCGTCCACCGGTCGGCCGGCGATGGCCGCCGTGAGCGCCGCCAGATGAGCCGGATCGGCGGGGCCGGGATCAAGCACTGCCAGCCGCTCCACGCCGAGAAGAAAGGTGTTGGTGCCGGTGAAGGTATAGGGACCGCCATTTGGCGCGGTAACCCGGGTAATGCCGGCAGCGACCGCCACGGCCTGACCGGTCCGGGGCTCGAAGTTCCTGTCGAAGGAGAGAGCGGGAGAGGGGGGTGCCATTGCACTCACTTTACCGAGAGACTAAACAATGCGTGACCTGAATGACGGCGCGGCCCGGTCGGGGCTGCCGGTTCAGCCAAGCATGGAAGGTATGAAATGGCCGTGACTTTGACCACGCCCAATACGCTGCTCGGGGCTTTCCAGCCCAGGGGCGATATTGCCAAACTGGCGTCCAATCTTGCAACGGTCGTGCTCGGCACGTTGCTCATCACCCTCTGCGCCAAGATCAACGTGCCCGTCTGGCCCGTTCCGGTGACGCTGCAGACCTTTGCTGTGGCCGCTCTTGCCGCGGCCTTCGGTCTGCGCATCGGCGTTGCCACCGTGGCCCTCTATCTGCTGGAAGGGGCAATGGGCCTGCCGGTCTTCGCCACCGGCGGCGGTCTCATCTATCTCGTCGGCCCCTCCGGCGGTTTCCTCATCGGCTTCCTGCTCATGGCCGCGATGATCGGCTACGCCGCTGATCGTGGGGCTTCCGGCCGCCCGCTGACGCTTTTCGTCGCCATGCTGGCCGGCGATGCAGCGCTCTTCGTCATCGGCTTTTTCTGGCTGCTGGCGCTTTCGGGCCAGGCCGGCTGGATCGACCAGGCCGACGTGGTCGGCTCCGCCTTTGCCCGCGCCGTACAGCCCGTCATCGTCTGGGACGTGCTCAAAATGGCCCTG
>NZ_JAUCDN010000005.1:0-32294 GCF_034675085.1 Devosia sp. | reverse complement strand
CTTGGCCAGCAATGTCCACCCGAACTTGCTGGCATCGTACATGATGGTCTGACAAAGATTCAGCAGCCTGTGGCCGAGTTCGGGACGAACAAAGCCTCCCGGCTGTACCGCCGCGAAATTCAGTAGTGCGTAGATGATGTCGTGGTCGTCGCCCCCCATCTGGTCAAGTTCTGCAAGGCCCTGGCGATAATACTCCCTTGCCTCGGCAACACTCATTGGGAGCAGGTTTTCCGCGAGCTCCCGGTAGTTGTTCCCACGCTGATCGATCGACTCGTCCCGGCGAATGCTCTCTGCAACCTTCTGCGCAAAACGCCCTGTCAGGCTTTGAAGGTTTGGCCGCTTTGCGATCAGGTTCAGTATTGTCAGTCGGTCCTGGACACGAAACTTGTCGCTGGAAACAATGTCGATCAGCGCGGTGCCCTGGGCCTCTGTGATCTGATCGGCGTGCTCAAAGACAGAGGCCGCGAAGCCGATCCCGACTGTGCGGCAGAGCACGTCCGTCGCTTCTTCCGCGCGCCAGTGAACATTCAGGCGCAATGCGGCCGACCAGGCGTTCAGGAACCCATCGACACACTGGCCCCCGATGCCCTGACCGCCCAGAACCGCCGTCTCGATCGGCTCGGCCATAGATCTGATCAATTGAATACCGCTTGCTATCGCACGGCGTTCATTGACGTCAAACAGAGGCTTGCGGCCCTCCTTTGCTTTACGTCGGCCCGCAGGCCTGCCTCTCACTCGTGAGCCGAATTGTTGCGATAGGAACTCGCGGAGTTCGTCGTTTGATTTGAGCGCTTTGGCTTTCCGGCCAATCTTCAATTCACGGGGAAGCAAGTGGTGGAAGCTGACGCGTTGCCCGGCCGACCAGGCACGAAGGCAGGCGCTGAACGTGGGCGTCCAGACGCGCGAAAAGCCATACCTTTCGCTGTAGTCATAGCTGGAAGCACGGACAGTGGCACCCGCCTTCATAATATGGCGGGACGCCGATCTTGACGAACGAACCAGCGCAGCAAACGCTGCCTTCGAAACGGCGGCTTCTATAACCCGTTCATCATCAAGTCTGACTCCTCGGTCGTTGTCGTCATCCCTAGGGCGCTCGACTCTTTTCGCGATAGCGGCAACATGGTGTGGCGCCAGAGAGGCATGCCGGCCCAGCAAGGCTATGCGCAGCGCATAGGATTTGCATTCGTCACTGGCCACGAACTCAGACAGATCATCAAGAACCTGGCCCAGACCAAGCTGCTCATACTGATGGGCGAGCCTAATCACGCCGTTGCAGACTGATAGGGCAAACCAAAGGTTCCAGTTCCCGAGATTGCCGTCGACACTGTCGAATTCACGCCTCAGGACACTCAGGAACATGAGAGCGGCAAAGTCATCGTCCTGGGGGTGTGGACCGTCGAGAGGCCCATCTTCATCCTGGTTCTGGTAGCGCCAGTTGATCCAGCCAATGGCACGGTTTTGATGGGTTCTTGCCTCTTCCATCTCTCCGGCAAAACAATATGCCAGCGTGAGGCGGACGTTGCGCGCCCCACGCCAGCCCGACCGGTCATTAAACAGGCGGCGCGAGACATCCCTGTCGCCAAGCTTGATCCCAAGCCCCGGCGCGCGTCGGATAAAGTCGTCGCCCCGTGCGTTGGCAGCGGCAACCTGCGCCAGCTGCGTCGTAAGCAAAAGGGCGCGATTGAGATCGTCCTGCTTTACTGCGAGGCGAAACGCGGCGTGCAGTCGCGCCAGTGTAAGACGGCGGCGTCCATAGTCGGATTGGATTGATGCCGGGAAATCGGACGATCCAGCCAGTTCGTATGCGCGGTTGCTGTCATCAATCGTGACCAAAAATCTCGGCAGGGCTTCTGCCGCATAGGACGATGTTAGCTGACTGTTTGTAAGCCGCTGCGCAATTGCCTGCTGCGCGCTGGCCTCCTGGGAATAGGTCTTCCAGACATAAGTTTCCGTTGGTTCATCGCGAAAGATCGCGCCTTGCGGAACCAGTTCGAGCATGGGAGCCAGATCGGCAGCAGCACTGTTGACCTGGGTGACCGGCCAGCCGAGTGCGTTTGCCAGTTCATCCAGTGGTATGGGAGGCGGTAGCAGTGAAATCGCCGCAAAAAATTCCTTGATCTGACCGTCATTCCATCCGGCAACGTGAAGGTCCGCGAAAATCTTTTCGCAGCGCTGCGCTACAATTTCCTCGACAGAAATCGGCGTCGATGGCGGATTGCCGGAAACATTCTGATCCCATGACTCGACAAGGTATGCCAGCACGCGGGCATTGCACCGGGATCGCCGAAGGGCGACGGCGACCTCTTCCTCAGTCGCAGTAGGCAGTCTCCCGGCAATAAAGGCGCGCGCCTCCTCGTCCGAGAAGACCCCCAGCTGGAACAGTGTGACAGATGCGCGTCCGATCACACCGTCTTTTCGCTCCGGACGGGCGGTGAGCAGCAATTTTACGCCGTCAATCGGCTCGCGGCCTAGCGAAGCAAGCAGCAGCCTTGGAAAGGCCTCGTCCTTTCTATTATCCGCCTCTAGCTGCGCGTTATCTGCGGCGTCCAGCACAACGACGATGCCGCTCTTCTCGGACTGTTCCTGTACCGCTCCGGCCGCCTGCTCCAGGCGCCTGCGCATGGCAGTCACGAGCCCCCTGGTATCGGCATCACCTGGCAAGAGAGGATCGCACAACCCGCGCGAAGCGAGTTCATTGGCGATCTGGACAAAACCCACATTGGGCAAGTGCCTGGCCTGATCCTCAGATCGGTATGCACCGCCGCCGAAGCAGTCGAAGACCACGACTTCAAAGTCACTGGTAAGCTTCGCAGCCAGATTTTGTACAAAGACGGTTTTACCGACGCCACCTTCCGCATGGAGGAGCACAGGGACCGCAGATGTCTTTACCAGCGAAAGGACGTCATTCAGCTCTGAGCGTTCGACCACTTCGCCAACGTCAACAAAACGGGTATCGGCAGGGAAAAGGTCCTCCGGTTCGCATCCGAGCGCATCGAGGACGTCTTCGCGTTTAACGAGGTTGTTTCGGACGCCCCCGACACCGGCTTTGTCTACGACAAGTTCTACAAGCTCGTGGACCCGAATTCTCGCACGTCCGTCGTTGCCCGCTGACCAGTCCGTAAGCGAACGGCGCAGCAGGCTTCTTTGGACGGGGAGATTTTTCTCACCTGCCCGAAATTCCGTCATGCTGAAAAGGCGGTGCGGATCGACGCCCCGATCCCGGCACCACAGCGACAGATAGTCAAACTGATTCTTGGCACTCCCATCCATGGGAGACTCGCTGCCTGCCTTTAGGGCCGCAATCGCGGCCCAAAGGGACGTTGCAAACTGACAGTTTGTTACGAAGCCGAAGGAGAGCTTCTTGTCTACTTCGTCAGCCGTTGCCTCCTTCTCGTATCCAAGGACGCTATCGGCGAATTTTTCGATGGTCTTCTTCAGGTAAGAAGACGTAACGGGTGTCTGGTCGACCCGGTACTTGAACTGCAGCGTCTGGACGGCCGAGGCCGATGCAAAAGTATCCCCGGCGCCATAGTATAGAACCAAATCGGCGATTTCCTGCGCCGCGTCTCCTGGTTCGGCCTCCTCATTCGTCGACAGACCTTCTATCGCTATCGCGTAAAGATGATCGCTCGGGAAAACCAGTTGCAGAGCGCGCCGCGCCGTCCATCGCTCATGGAAATTGTGGCCCGTTCGAGACGCCCGGACAGAGTCGACGGTGATTGTTCTTTCTTTTGGCAAACGGACCTACCAGCAGTGCTAATTATCCAGAGTACTCTTAGTAAAGGCAGGCTGATCGGATGCGAAGGGCTCATGCACGTACGGTCGCGACTGAGATGAGTCGTCGGGGGTATGGCGGTTCCCAGCAATACGCAGCGAGGACTGACAATTGACGGCCGGAATCGTTGGTACTAGGCCAAAAGCTGACTGACAGCTTCCGGCCCCCTTCGCGACAATCGACTACCTGGCTGTCCTAAATGATGTGCGCAAAGCAGCCTGCTACATCAGGGTATGCCCTGGCGCGACGTAACAGCCTTCGCATTTCACCTGTAACTTCTGGGTTGACATCGACTATTTGTGACATGCGAGCCTCAAACCTAAACCTTGAGGTGACACATGGCCCGCATCGGTTACGCCCGCGTTAGCACAGTCGACCAAGATGCCGATATCCAGATCGACAAACTCAAAACCGAAGGCTGCGAGGTTATTCGCACTGAAAAGGTCTCTGGCGCCTCCCGGGCGGGGCGGGTCGAGCTTGAAACCATCATCCAGTTCCTGAGGCCTGGCGACGAGTTGGTTGTTACCCGCCTCGACCGACTGGGACGCGACACCCGCGACGTTCTCAATGTTGTGCATGAATGCGAGCAGCGCGGGGCCTATGTCACGGTGCTCGACCCCCATGTTTCCACGCGAGGGGAGATGGGACATGTCATCCTGACGGTCTTGGGCATGGTGGCGCAGATGGAGCGGCGCTTCATCAAGGAGCGGCAACGCGAGGGCATTGTGCGGGCCAAGGAAGAAGGGCGTTACAAAGGCGGAAAGCGACGCCTGGATCATGAGGCGATCCGCACCATGAAAGCTAATGGCCTAAGTCCTTCCGAGATTGCCAAGCAGGTTGGCTGCTCCAGAATGCAGGTTTATCGGGTTCTATCTGCAGGATAAAAATGTTGGCAAACGCGAAACTACCCATCGGCCGATCCAACGTAGTCGGGCGGTGCGCTTCAACTATTCATCATTGCATCGGATTTGTCCAAAAAACTATTGCGTAGTTTTCGGTGCAATGTCTTAGCCCTGAAGGCTCCGCACATCGAAACCATTCGTGGTCAGAAAATGCTCCATTTCCACCTGGTGGGCGCGCGACATCGGCCAGGAGGCCGGCGGGCGGGCCGCGCCACAGTTGAGGCCCAGGGCCAGCAATGCCGCCTTCACCCCGGTGACATTGGTGCCGTTCATCTCCGCAGCCCGAATGACCTCGAATATTTTGATGTCGTCGATCAGCGCCCGGGCCTTGGCATAATCACTCCCATCAAGGCTGTGCCAGATCGCCATGGAGCGCTCCGGCCAGATATTGACCAGCCCGGACGTGAAGCCCCTGGCGCCCACGGCATAGAGCGCCGGAGCCCAGGTTTCAGCCAGCCCGGCCACCCAGATCAGCGCCGGATCGGCCGCCGCGATTGCTTCGGCAAGGCGCTGCGGGTTCTGCGACGCCCATTTTACGCCCACCACGCCCGCAATCGCACAGATATCGGCAATTGCGGAGGTGCCAATGGCATCATTGCGCAGATAAAGCACGACAGGCAGGCCATCGGCGGCGCCTGCCACCCGCTTCACATACTCCACCAGGCCGCGCGGAGAGGCGAAGGGGTCGGGCGGCTGGTGTACCATGATCGCAGCTGCCCCCGCCCGGGCCGAGACCGCGGCCAATCGGCAGGCATCGGTGACGCTGCGTCCCACGCCTGCGAGCACCGGCATCCGCCCATCGGCCAGATCGCATACGGCATCGACCATATTTTCGGCCTCTTCCAACGTGAGGGAATAAAACTCACTGGTGTTGCCGTTCACGGTTGCCAGGTGAACACCGGCGGCAAGCATGCGGTCCAAAATGGGTTGCAGCCGCTGTGGTGCGATCTTGTCATCGCCGTCAAAGGGGGTGACGAGAATGCCGGAAATGCCGGCAAGGCGTTGGATAAATTCAGCCGATACTGAGGGCATTGCAGTCGTCCTTGTCTTAGGCGGGCGAGTAATGTCCTCGTCCGGCCTGAATAGGGAGGTGAAGCAAGAGAGTGCTTGGCCGGAGCCTGCAGCGCGCGGCTGCCGGGTTTCAGCCTTTGGCCTCAGCCTGCCAGCGCTCAAATGCGTCCTGATGCGCTTTGTCCGTAAGCGGGTATAGGCCAATAATGCCAGTGCCCTTGCGAACCTGCTCGATGACGTAATCCTCGTAAAACGTCATCTGGACAGCCTCATCGGCAATTTCGGTGACCAGATGAGCAGGGATAATGACCACTCCGTCGCCATCGCCGACAACGACGTCGCCCGGCCATACCGCCGCATCGCCGCAAGAGATCGGCACGTTGATATCGATGGCCTGATGCAGGGTCAGGTTGGTGGGCGCCGAGGGACGACAATGATAGGACGCAATCGGCAGGGATGCGATTTCGTCGCTGTCACGGAGACCACCATCGGTCACCACCCCTTCCACGCCGCGCATCATCAGCCGGCTGACCAGAATGGCGCCGGCCGAGGCGGCGCGCGGGTCTTTTCGACTGTCCATGATCAAGACCTGACCGGGGGGGCAGGTCTCCACGGCAACGCGCTGCGGATGGTCCACATTCCGAAACACCGATAATTGGTTGAGATCCTCCCGGGCCGGAATATAGCGCAGGGTAAAGGCTTCCCCGACCATGGTCTGGGCAGCACGGCCAAGCGGCACGACATTCTGGACGAACTGGTTGCGCAGGCCGCGCTTATACAAGGCTGTGCTCAAGGTGGCCGTGCTGACACGGCGCAGCTTTTCCCTGGTGGCGTTCGACAAATTGCTAGTCATAGTGTTTTCTTGATCCAGATCGAGACGTGAAACTCAGCTTTCGATGGGCAGCTTGAGTTCAATAATGGCTTCGACTTCCACCGCCATGCCGAACGGCAAGGTGGCGACCCCCATTGCGGAGCGGGCATGAACACCATCCGCACCAAACGCCGCGACCATGAGGTCCGATGCCCCGTTCAGAACCGCCGGAACCTCAGTGAAATCGCTGGCCGCGTTGACGAAGCCGGTCAGTTTGACCACGCGCCTGACGGCGTCGAGACCACAGATCGCTTCAATTTGTGCCAGGACATTGAGGGCACAAAGCCGGGCGGCAGCAGCGCCTTCTTCGGTGGTGAACTGCTCGCCCACCTTGCCGATATAGCGAAAAATGCCGTCCTGGCGGGTTCCCTGCCCCGACAGGAAAAGCAGACTCCCCTTGGCCATCACGCCGGAGGTATAATTGGCGACGGGTTTTACCGCCGTCGGCACGACAATCCCCTGGCTTTGCAGCCGGGCGCGAATATTTTGGTCGCTCATGACTGATCCCCCATCCATTCGGCCACGACGACGGCCGAGGCATCGCCGGCCGAAATCAGGCCCTGTCCGCGCTGGCACCAAAGCATCCCGCTCCGGCTCGCCAAGACCGGGATCGGCTCCCGCCATGGATCGTCCATACTGTGGATTTCGCCCAGAACCTCGCCCGGCTTGACTGTGGCGCCTAGCGGGATACGCGGCCCATAGATGCCGGAAACGGGGGCAAAGCCATAATCTGTCGCCGCCGCAATTTCCATAAACCGGGTTGGGGTTTGGAGCGGGGCGAGTACCGCGTCAATATTGCCCAGATGCGCCAGAGCGCGACGCAAGCCGCGGCGCGCAATTTCCAGCCCTTCCAGCGATACAATGCCAGACCCGCCCAATTCGCTTGAAAGCGAAATAACGCCCAATTGCTCGGCTGTGGACTGGAAAGTAAAGGCACCATCCACTTCACGGTTCATGACATGCAGCGGGGCGCCGAAAGCCGACGCCAGCGCGCGCGTGCGGGTCAAAGTGGCGGCGTCGTCCAACAGATGCGACATCGTGCAGGGCATGCAGTCGAGCGACCGGCCACCCGAATGCAGGTCGATATTGGTGGTCACAAGCGGTAGCAGCCGATGCCGCACGAAGTGAGCCAGCATCTGCGCAAAGCTCCCGGCAGCGTCGCCGGGGAAGGATCGGTTCAGATCACGGCCATCAATAGGCGACACCCGAGCTCCGGCGACGCAGGCCGGGTAATGCAAAGACGGGATGATGATCACTCGTCCCGACACCGCTTCCACCGTAAGCGTCCGCGCCAGCTCGGCAAGGGCGATGGGCCCCTCATACTCATCACCATGCACCCCGCCGGTCAGCAATGTTCCGGGGCCGTCGCCATTTTTGATCACCATGATGGGGATGCGCACCACGCCCCAGGCGGAATCATTACGGCTATGAGGCACTTGCAGATACGAAACCTGCTTGCCGTCCCGATCAAAATCGATGTCGCAATGGATGCGCGTCCAGCTTTGCTCGGCTCCCTTCATTGCCGGGCTCCAAGCGTGATCGGAAACCGCTTGAGGTTCTCGACAGCCTTGTCCGCCAGATTGGCGGATGCGGGCTGCGCCTTGCCATCGCTCGCCCCGCCTGCTGCGACGACGGCCTTGATCGAGGCCAGGATATGGTCGGCCAGCGCATCGTCGGCGCGGCGCAAATCGACCTGCAGCAGCCCGATATCGGCCATCAGGGTTCTGACCATGATCGACGGCTTCATCGCTGCCAGCCCGCTCGATAGCTGGTAGGCCGTCAGGCCCGCCTTGTCCGGATCGACCTTCAGCAACAGCCGCGAGAACAGATAGCTGGTGGAGTCAGGCTCTATTTCGACCGTGATGCCGGGAAGGGTTTCGAGTTCGGCCTTGCCACGCTGCAAAATTTCCATCCGCCTGGCCATGATTGCAGCATGGTCCGCCCGCTCCCAGCGCTCGACCGCCGCAATGGCCGAGATCACCGCTTCCTTGCCCACTTTCATCGGCCGCGCGATCCCCTTCTCCTGAACGATGCAGGCCTGAATGAGATCGCGGCGGCCGGCGACGGTTGCACCCGTCAGGCCGGCGAAGCTCTTATGCATGCTGGTAATCACCAGATCCGCACCGGCGCGCAGAAAGATCCGCGGGTCCGGCTCGGCCGCGCCATCGACGATCACCGGAACGCCATGCGCGTGGGCCGCTTCACACACTTCTTCCAGCGCGATCAACCCGCTCTGCACCGTATGGTGGGAAACGACAAAGAGGACCGCCGCCGTATCCGGGGTAATGGCATCGACCAGCTGGTAAACACCACATTCCGTGGCCGCGCCGATTTCAACCAGCCTGGCGCCGGTCAGCGTCACATTTTGCCCGATATAGCCGCCATAGGTGACATTGTGCCCGCGCTGCAGGATCACCTCTGACTTCATGGCACGCGTGTCGGGCAGCCGTTCCGCCCTGGCCAGATTGTCGCCGGTCATGCAGGCCGCCACTGCTGTAGAAATACCGGCGGCACTGCAATTGACCACGACACCGCCCTCTGTCCCGAAGGCCCGTGCGATCGTGGCATAGGCGACGCTCTGCAACTCCAGCATATCGACACAATGCGGGACCAGCGCGTTGACCGCTTCCAGCACCTCGGCACAGACCGGGCTCGCGCCTTTCGTAGTCTCCGTGCCCGAGGCATTGATGACGCGGGTCAGCCCGTAGCGGGCAAAAATATCAACCGGGTTTTGCACCTGGATCGTCATGGCTCAGCTCCCTGCCTTGATATTGTAAATGGAGGCAGTATTGGCCCCGAAGATCAAATCCTGCTCGGCTGGCGGGAGGAAATCGGCATAGCGACGGATATAGTCGAGCGACTGCCGATAGGTGCAGTATCGTTCCACATTGGGCATGTCGGAGCCCCAGAGCAGCTTGTCGGCCCCCAACCGGTCGCGCAAATCGCGGATCAGGGGCTGGGCTTCCTTATAGGGATAGTCCCAGCGGCCACCCCAGGTGATCGGGAACATCAGCTCCGTATAGAAATTGTCGCGCTTGTAAACGGCTTCGAGTTCCGGAGGCAGATCCCAGCGATCTCCTGCCCCGAAGAAATGCACCGGCACACCCATTGCCAGATGGGTGACAAGTCGCGGGAAGCGATCGAGAACACTGGCCAGCCGGAGCATGTTGGCCACATAGGTGGCCTTGTCATAATTGGGGGCGCCGCTAATTTCGGCGCACAGGACCAGATTGCGCTCCTGCAACCGCTCCCAGAGTGGATCGAGTTGGGGCGCATCCAGGGTCCAGGGAAAGCCATGCCGGGCAAACCCTTCATAGTTGAAATAGATGCCTTTCAGACCCCGGTCGGCGGCGCTGTCGAGCAAGGTCAGGGCCTCCGGCGTACCCGCCATTGCCTCGTCCAGATGGATAAGACCGGTGAATTTCTGCGGATATTGCGACTGGGCAAACAGATTATATTCGGTCATGGCGCCATAGGCACCACCGGCCTGCAGCACCGCGTGATCCACTCCCACATAGGTCATCTGGGCCAGCATATGCTCGGGCGGGGACTCGATGTTCTGCATCCCTACCGGCATATATTGGACGTAATAGTCCTCACCATCGACCGTGAACTCCATCTGCCCGTAGCGGCCGATCCGGAATGACACCTCATTGAGCCCCTCCCAGGACGGGTCATCCGCTCGCAGCAGCGCCTTGGTGTCCGCCGGGGCGCCATCGCGGGCCCGAAAGGCGCTGGCCACAGTGTGGGCCAGCATGCGCTGCATATAGCGGGCATGAATGCTCCGCGTTGGATGGCCGCCGGGTTCGATCCAGTTTTGGATGACATGAGCATGGCAGTCGATAATCATTGCAGGTTCACTCGTTAGATTGCGGTTGTTGGAGAGACCCGTCAGCTCAGCACTGAGGGCAGCCACAACGCGATTTCAGGAAAGGCGATCAGCAGGCCAATGAGTGCCAGCATCGCGATCACAAAAGGCAGGGCTCCGACGATGATGGAGTTGAGGCTCCCCTCGCGCCGAACCGCCTGGACGATATAGAGATTGACGCCGACCGGAGGCGTAATCATTGCGGCCTCGACCAGAATGATCACGACGATGCCGAACCAGATCGGGTCGTAGCCCATGGCCACCACGATAGGGGTGATCACCGGAACCGTGGTGATCATCATGGACATGGTCTCCATGAAACAACCGAGCACCAGATAGAAGGCGATGATGATCAGCAGCATCTGGAAGGGAGACCAGCCCAGCTCCGCAATGAAGCTATTGAGCGCGGCCGTAAGCCCGGTGGTGGCAATGACAAAATTCAGGAAGGACGCCGCGACGAAAATAAGCAGGATCATCGCCGAAGTGCGGATGGTGCCCTCCGCCGCATCGCGCAACATGGCGAAGGACAGTTTGCCCCGCGTGGCCGCAAGGATCAGCGATGCTGTTACGCCCAGCGATGCAGCCTCCGTAGGCGTTGCCCAGCCCAGATAAATGGATCCGACCACGATAATGAAGAGCAGCACGGGGGGTACCAGACCCGGCAGCGTCCTGAAAGCTTGCAACGGATCAAACGAGATCTTGTCGCCATCCAGGCGCGGCCAGAAGATGCAGGCGACAAAAATCACCAGCATGAAGAGCGCCGTGAGCAAGAAGCCCGGCACAAAACCGGCGAGATACAGCTTGGGGATCGAGGTCTGTGTGAGCACCCCATAGACCACCAGATTGATCGATGGCGGAATGAGAATTCCAAGCGTACCGCCAGCCGCAATAGAGCCAAGAAACAGGCCGGGCGCATAATTGTTGCGCTTCATCTCCGGCACCGCGACGGTGCCGATCGTGGCCGCAGTCGCGGCACTCGACCCCGACGTTGCCGCGAACATGCTCGCGGCAGCGATATTGGCATGCATGATGCCACCCGGTACCCAGGAGAGCCACTTGGCGGTCGCCTGGTAAAGACTGGAGGCAATGCCGCTTCGAAGGAGCACCTCGCCCATCAGAATGAACATGGGCACACACACGATCACGGTGTTGGTGCTGGCCTGCCAGCTGGTCTCGCCCATCGCCTTCCATAGCGGCAGGCCGGCGTGAAGTTCCGAGAGCAGATAACCGAGCAGGGCCAGCACGGCCGCCACCGGAAGGCCGATGGCCAGCAGAGCCAGCAAAATGAAAAGGGATGGAACGATCACTTGGTGTTGTCCTCCGCCAGCGGGGTGACCTGGCTCAGTTCGGTCAGGGCTTCTGTTTCGGCCGTCGGGCTGCCGATCAGCAGCGCCGCCTCATCGAGCCGGTTGGCCAGCACCAGCCTGATGCCGCGAGCTAGCAGGAACAGGCAGGAAAAGCTGAAGACGAGAAGTCCGAGCACCCAGAGCCCTTGTGGGATCCAGAGCGGAATTGCGAGTGGCGTCATGGACCGCGACTTCATCCGCAGGCTTTCGGCAAAAGTGCCGTAGGCAAACCACGACATTGCCAACGAGAACAACGCCATCCCCAGCAGCGCGACAAGATCGGCATAGGCTGCGCCGCGCCGCGAAAAGCGACGGGTGAGGGCGTCGATGCGAACATGAGCCCGTTCGAACAGGGCAAAGGCAGCGCCCCAGGAGGCCACGATCGCCAGCACGTAAGACGACATCTCGCTCCCTACGTTGAGGCTGATCATGAAGACCTTCCTCAGGATCACTTCCAACGACACCACGATGGCAACGACGATCAGGGAAACGCCAGCGGCCACGGCCATCGCCCGCGCCACGCGAGGCAGAAAATTTACCATCTATCGACTCCGGTGGAATGGACGCGGGCTTCGGCCCGCGTCTTTGGGCCTATTGCAGGCTGCTGGCTTCGATGCCAACGACCTTGCCGACGGTATCGAGCCATTTGGCGGTGCATTCTTCGCCACAGCGCTCGGCCCAGTTGGGTACGACGACCTGCTCGACAATCCGGCGCGATGCCGCCAGATCCGCCTCGGAGGGCGCCACAAACGTCATGTCGCCCTTGAAGCCGAACTGGCACGGATCTATACCAATGCTGCAGTTGATGCCGTCGATCTCTTCCTCGGCGACCGATGCCCAGATCTGCTCGTTGAAGGCGGCGTATTGCTCGGTCAGGAAGTCCTGTACCGACGGGTCAAGCTTGTTCCAGCTGCTCAGGCTGATGGCGGTGAAGTGGACCGACCAACCCGAATAAAGTCCATACATATGGCTGGTCACTTCAAAGAGCCGGTTCGTATTGCCCGACAGCGTTCCGGTCACAGCACAATCGATGACGCCGCGCTCCAGCGATGTCGTCACTTCCGCAAAGGGCATCGTGACGGTGGTGCCGCCGAGATTTTCTACTAGCTCCGCCATCGAAGTGGTGAAGACCCGCACCTTTTTGCCCTGCAAGTCGGCGACGGATTCCACCGGACTACGGCACCACATAACTTGCGGCGGCGAAGGAAACAGCATGAGCAGCTTGGCATTGTACTGCGTCGCCATCACCTCTTGCAGCGTGGGCATATAAGCCTCAACCACCGCACGGGTGGTGGCCATGTCGGGGGAAACGCCGGCAAGGTCGACACCGTCGAACTCCGGATTGTCGCCGGCCATGTAGCCAATGACGCCCGAGGCCAGGTCGATAACGCCGAGCTTCATCAGGCGAAGAATTTCGGGGCCCTGCAGGCCGCTGAGATCCTGTGGCGTGATTTCGCCGGTAATGGCGCCTTGCGAGGCAGCAGGAATGGTCTCTTCCCACAGTGGCCGCTCACCAGCTTTGAAGCTGGTCAAATGGCTTTGCAGGCCCACCACCTTGAAATTTGTTTTGGGCAAATCCTGCGCGATGGCCGTCCCGGCCAGGGCGCTGAGCGCCATTGCGATAACGAGTGTAGAAGCTATTCTATTCACGAGTACCTCCTCCCTTGAAGTGAGGCAGATTGGTACAGAGTTATAAAAAGTAGTCAATAGTAGTAAAGCTCTAAATGCGAACGATGTCGCTGCCAAACCTCCAAAATTCTGGATTCAACAAAAATAACCTTGTAGAATCAATGTCTTAAAGATAGGAATAAATACAGTGGCGACCTATTCCCTCCCCCAAATGGCATATGGAAAAATCCTCGCGGCGGTCATTGACGACCGCTACCCGGTCAATTCTCGGCTGCCCTCGGAACTAGCACTGTCAACCGAACTCGGCATTTCGCGGCCAATTTTGCGGGCGGCTCTTGCCCGCTTGAAGGATGACGGCATTATCGCCTCGCGCCGCGGTTCAGGAAATTACGTGATCCGCCAGCCGCATCAATCCGTGCTTCATTTTGCGCCCGCTACCGACATGGGAGACGTGCAGGACAGCTTCAAATACCGCATCGGCGTTGAAGGCGAGGCCGCTTATTACGCGGCATTGAACTATACCGATGCCGACCGCCAGGCGCTCAAAACAGCGCTGGCCGCTCTGAGCGAGGCGGCGCGCAAACGCGAAGTCGGCGTAGATGAGGATTTTGATTTCCATCTCCGCATCGCCGAAGCCACCGACAATCCCTACTTTGTCGCGGCGCTGAAAGCGGTACGCGAACAAACCTCAGTGGCCATGCGCATCGCGCGCCATCTGTCCCTGCACAGAACGACTGCACGCATGAAGCAGGTGGAAATAGAGCATGAGGCGATCTACGACAGGATTGTTTCGCGGCATGCCGATGACGCCCGGCAGGCAATGCGCACCCATCTCGAGGCTGCCCGCCGCCGCCTGTTCGAGAGTGATCTGGTAGACGACAGCAGCGAGCCGGAGCTGTCGCGTTAAAGCGTTTCCTGGAATGGTGGATATCGGCTTTCCGGTTTGGAAACGCGACTATAAATAGACGGAGCATCGTGCCCGCCCGCATGACACCCCTACATCTCACGCCGCTTCACCGCGGATGAGTGACGTTGCGGGTTTTTGCAGTCATTGGCCGTTTGTTCGTTACGCTGGCGGGCGACACCCAGGAACAGGCCGTCAATCGGCAGGAAACCTTGCTCCAATATGGGGTGGCTCTCTCGGGCCGGACTGAATGGCTTTCAGTAGTTGACCGGGTAGCCGGGCTTTCAGAGGAAGAAGCGCATGGCGAAGCATAGAATGCGCAGCATCGAATTCAAGCGGCAGGTTTGCTCATCTCGTCGGCGAGAACGCTGTCCGTCCTTTCAAAGCGCCATAACATCTCCCGCAATCTGCTCCCCCTCCGCAGAACGAGTTCATGCATGGGAGGCATATCAGTCACTGGAGGTTGCGATTACACCTCCTCTCGGCATGGATGATAACCAAGCTAAGTAATCGCATAAGCTAGCTTTCCCACTGCCATAAGTGCCTATCGAAGTTAGCGGCCGGTCTGTATTTCCTTTCTTTATCAATGGGATAGATCCTTATTCACCTTGACAAAAGGAATATTTTCCTTATAGTGTAGGGGCTGTTTGCCGCCTTGGGCGGTCGCAACAGCAAAGGACAGTCCCATGGGGGCAGCAGCAAAAATCGATCCCAATCAGGTGCGCCAATCGGCCAAGGTCATCGTGTTTGCACGGGACGGCAAGAAGGCGCGGGGCTCGTGGTTTCCTTCCGACAACAAGGCCCAGGCGCATGCCGCCGCAGAGGCGATGGGCATGAACGTGCTCGACGTCGCCAATGACGATATGCGCCAATTGGCCACCAGATTGCCAAAGGGCCGAATCTTCGAAAGCGGCAAGGCCTTCGTGCCGTTCATTCAGGGCAGCGTTCTTGATGCATTGGCCGCGCATCTGCCGGACGGGCAGGAGCTCAAGGCCATGTCTGCTGGCGCGGGCGCAGGAGGGGGCGGGCAAGGTCCGACTTCCACGTCGGTAGAGGTGCGCCACCATCCCAAGGGCTGGGATGATATCACCGTGGGCAGCCTGGTGCTGGCCTGCGAGGAGGAAAAGGAAGGCTGGTTCGAATGCGTGGTCCAGGCTTTCGAGGATGGGCAATTGCGGCTCCGGTGGCTGGACTATCCCGCCTATGAGGCCTTCCACCGGCCCCCGAACCGGGTGGCTCTGCTTTGGGCGCCCCCCACCCTATCGGACAAGAAATAAAGCCAACGGGCCGGTCATCTGACCGGCCCTTTTCTTTTGGAGTTTTCCCATGATCGACACGCGAACACCGGATCGGATCACCAGCATTCGCCACCTCAATGACCGCCTGCGCAGCAGAGGAGAGGGCGGGCGCACCGTCTTGAGCCGAGGCATCGCCGCCTTGGGCGCGGATGAGCTCGTTGTGGTGCTGCGCGCCGTCGCTGCCTTCGCCAGTTTCACCCCGGCCAATGATCCACATGGCGAGCATGACTGCGCCATTCTGGAAGCCGCAGCCCATCGGATCTTGTGGAAGATCGATTATTACGATCCCGATTTGCGCTTTCTCAGCCCCGACCCCGCCGACCCGGAGGTCACCCGCCGTGTCCTCACCATCATGCTGGCGGAGGAATATTGATGGGCAACTCGTCAACGAGAGGCTGGCTTACGGCCGGCGGGCAGAGGCTGTGGGGGTGGCGCGCTCTCCGGCGGACGCACAAGAAGCTCGCTAACATCGATAGACAATGCTCCCGCCAGCCGATCCAGCAGGTCGATGGAAGGGTTGAACCGACCGCGTTCAATATCGCTGATCGAGGAGCGATCCACGCCAGCATCGACGGCCAGGTTTTCCTGGCTGATGCCTCGAGCACCCCGGGCCTTCCGAAGATTCCATGCGATGCGCGCGCGACCATCCATGCCGGGCAAAGCATCAACTTGCCGCCCTCAATACCATCGGATATATCCGACATATTGTACATTGGGAGTGAGGGCAGTCGGGCGATGCGGTGTATTGCTGGCCTTGGGCGAATTCTACTGATCTTGGCCCCTATTTTTGCGGCCAACACAGCTTCTGGGCAGGAGCCTCAGGCCCAGCCGGACACTATCGCTTATTATGAAGGCTGGTGGGGCTATGAGGGTGAGAATGCCTGCGAAAGCCCTGGCCCGGATAATTGGTGGAGTGCTGCTCTTGGCCGTATGGAGCGGGGCGAAACGGGCCCCATCTTCGGGCGAGGCCAAATACAGTTCCGCCTCTATGATACCGGGTGCGACCTTTACGACCTGAGTTTCCGCGACAACTCCGTCGAGGGGCGCGCCATTTGCCAGACGGAGGACGGAGAAGAGCTGACCGGCCGCTTCAGCTTCATGTCGGTTCCCGGCAATCGGCTCGCCATCACCACGCCAATCGGAGACTATCTCTTCGAGCGTTGCGGCAATACCGATGCTTCTGCCAAGCATATTTCCAAGTCCGTGCCGGCACCGGACATCCAACCCAGCTATGCCCCCGTGCCCGCGCCCATGCCAGAAGAGCAGCGTACGGCCATCGGCATGGTCTATCGGGATTTTTGCGATCCCAATTTCGGCACGGGCTATGATCTTTCCGGCCCAATGGATCGCACGCTTTACGAGCCGTACCGCAATCAGCTGCTGACCAAATACCAATCGAGCTGCTCCACATTCTTTATGGGCGAAGTAACCCGGATCATTGCCCTGCGCGATGTGGTCAGCCTGTTGCCTCCCGCTATCGGACAAGCCCAGCTCGACACCAATGGCGCCATGGCCCTGGGGATTTGGCTGTTTCTGGCCCATAGCCCCGACATTGGCGCTTGCGTCGGCGATGGCGATATCCGGCGTAAATTCGCAGAGGAGTTTGTAGGGGCAGACCTCCAGCCGCTCGGAACCGGCGATAGCCTTACGCCTATTGCGGAAGGGTTTGCCGGTGGTCTTGCACTCTGGACGCAAGCGCGGGAGCAGCGGCGACTTCCCGTTTGCCACGTCTTCCTAACCAACGCCTACGTCGCTATCGGGGCCAAGCTCATGACATCGGCCAACTATTCCCCATGACCGGGGCGGCGCCCGAGCGCTGCACTGACGATGCCGTGGCGTCAACAGGAAGAGTTCCTGGAGGCGCTCGGCGGTTGCTTCACAAAATCGAGGGAGACAAGGATGAACGCCTATTTCGACGCCATGCGCCGCTACGCAACTTTTAGCGGACGTTCCCCCAGAACTCAGTTCTGGATATTTGTTTTAGTGTATCTGGTCTTGGGCATTATCGGCGTGGCGTTGGATGCAGCCTCTGATGGCTCGGCGGCGGGCGATCCCGGCATATTCACCGGCGTCATCGTTCTGGTTCACCTTATTCCTGGCCTGGCGGTTTCCGTGCGTCGGCTCCATGACATAGACCGCAGCGGCTGGTGGGTCCTGATCGGGCTGGTTCCCCTCGTCGGTCCGATCGTGATGCTGGTCTTTTCCTGCACGGCGTCAACGCCAGGAGAAAATCGGTTTGGTCCCCCTGTTGGGCAAAACGCCGCCTCCTTGCGCCGGGTGGAGCCAGGCTCGGCCCCGAATACCGCCGCGCTGGATCAGATCGAAAAGCTGGCTGCACTGCACAAGTCCGGCGCCATTAGCGACGACGAATTCAAGCAGATGAAGACAAAGGCCATCGGATCACTCTGAAACAGGGGTGGCCATGATGCCAAGAGCAACGCGCCTATTCCTATGGCCGGCCTTTATGGTGTCCGGCACGACGCCCGCCTTTGCAACGGACAGGGATTATGTGGGCACCATTTATCTAGCGTATCTCCTCATCCTGCTTCTTTGCTATTTCATACCCACCTATGTCGCGTTCTTCCGCCGGCATCCCAATCGCTGGCCGATAATGGCGATCAATCTCGTGCTCGGCGGCACCGGACTGGGTTGGCTGGGCTCATTGATCTGGGCTTTGGGGGCCGTCCATAAAAGCCCCACGGGCAATAATGGTGGCGAGAGCGGGCTAAACCTGTTCGTCAACGATCCCACCCTTGTCAGGATCGAGAATGCCGGGGTGAACCTGGAAGAATCTCTTCACAAGCTGGAGCGGCTGAAAAAGCTCCATGACGAGGGCGTAGTCAGTGACGAGGAATATGAAGAGATGCGGCGTCCCCTGGTCGAACGGCTTGTTCAGTGAAGCCAGCCAGTACGCGGCACCAAATAATGGGAAGCGCCGCGTCCGGGCCACTAGCGGGCACGCGCTCAAACCGTGACCTTGCGCCTGGTCGATGACGAAAATGCCGCCAGTGAGGTGGACAGGGGCCGGACGCGATATTCGAACGATCGATTGCGCACCAAAGGGCGAGGCGGTGATGATGCCGCCTCGCTTTCGCTGCTTGCTGCAGCAAAAGAGGTGGTGGTGCAGGGATTGCGGGCTATTGCCGCCGCCCAAGTTCCTCCCGATCAGGACAGCTCGCATGGCGGACCGGATACCCCAGTCGGTGGGGATATTGGCAGGTAACCACCCAGGGCGAAGTTCGTGTCATGGCCGTCTGGTTGCAGGCAGATGTTGACTAGGCTTCCGAATGCACCGGAGAGCATCGCCTGTCCAATTTAGGGTTTCCTATTTTGTGACCTTCTGTATTCCGCCAATGCGCGCAGGCATATCCCCTCGGCCATTGATCTTCCATCACCAGTTGAAACCAAGAGTTGGTCAAAAGTGAGCTCTCGGAGACAATTATCAATCCTCACACGCTCACCCATTCTCAGTTCCCGTTTTCTTTGCCCACTCTTGGTTATGTAGCGGACGACAACCTCTCCGGTTCTGGTAGCAAATTCCTCGATCCTTGTCAGCGCAACGTCGTATCCAATACTGGGCGGCTTTAGCTGATACCGCAGAACGGCAGGAACGTCCGAGACGGGAATATCCTGCAAATAGGCGGATGGTCGTTTCTCAAAAAACGAGGGGTGATCGCCCCGAAATGCGCTGGCTAATCGATCAACCTCAGCTCGGGACACCCCCCATACAATGGCGTGGATATGAAAGCAGACCAGCCCCTTCTGAAGCCCATCTTTAACGTTTGGATAGAAGGCTGCTTCCATGACGCCAAGCATGTTGAGCGATCGGAAACGTTGCGAGACGAGCCTTTTTAGCTGCGCCGGTCGAAACGCGACGGCCTCTTCCTCGCGCCTCATCCCCTGACGTGGCGTTAGTGTAAGCTGATACGCGTCCGTCTCTAGGGATAATGCCTCAAACGCATCAAACACCAATCCAGAGAACTTCTTTCGGGCATAGCCATTGTTGGCATAGAGATATTTTGCGGATGATCGAGAGAGGTGTCCGAATTGATCCTGGGATTTCTGATAATTCTTATGGGCATCCCGTAGGTACCTATTCTTTCTACTATTGTCCTCGTCAATGTCCTGGCAAAGGCGTGCGTAATTACTCGCAAAAAGGCTCACGGGCTTATTCCCATTATGAAAAGCAGTGGTTTCCCTTGAGAATCGATCTCTCAAGCCTGCCGATGCTGATTCGAGGGGGGGTGAGGGGGGCAGGTGTGTATACATGCACGCACACCTACCCCGTCCTTCTACGGGATATCGGTCCAGCTAAGCTCTAAATTGTCCATTTCTGGACGCCAGAATAAAAGGAGATCTACAGAAGGTGGACCGCCATTTCCAATCTCGTCTAGCCGCTTTTCAATTCGAGATAGGCAAGCCTTATCGTATGCATTTGCATTTTTAGAAATTTGTTCGGACACGCACAAATTCTTAAGACAACTAAGAATTAAGGTTTCGAAATGCTCGCCTAACTCTAGCATCTTAGGCGAATTTTCTCGAAAAATTTTACTATTCTTTGCAAGCCTGACTATGTTTGATTTTGTATTTTTAGAGCTACTATTAGGGCTTGCTAGGCAATTCATGATATCTTGGCTGCGCCAGTGCGTGGCTCTAACCCCGGCGCTCTTTGGAATTGGTGCGGGATATCTTCCTGTCTTCATCCCGGCGTAGTAGGTGCTTCTGGACACGCCGACCAAGTGCAAAACGTCGACGAGGCGCAAAAGCCTATGAGCCTCTAGGGGGGAACTAAAAGGGGTAATATTTGTCATTTTTCATTCCATCAATAGCGTCGATGGAACCGAAAAAACCGCCCCATCGACAGTTTTCTGCACATGCAGAGACTGTCGAAGAAGCGGCCCATGCACGTCGTGCATACGCGTCGCCGGAAAACTGGTTCTTTCGAACTCGTCTTCTTCGTTCCGGCCCGGCGGACATTAACTTGTCCGACGAATGGTTTCAAAGATGCGTCCAATTTCCAGTTTCGTCAAGGACTGTCTGAAAAAAGCCACCCAAACCAACGGTATTAATCACGGTATTCAATATATGGCTCAGAATTTTCTCTATATAATACAACGAATTATGTTATTAATTCGATTCCCTTCACCCGCTCCAACGAGCTTTCCAACCAGATGCAGCACCGTACAGAAACCCCAGAATTTCCGGGGATTTCAGCCTCGCGCGCGCGTAGGCATGTACGGCGAGGTCCAATGACAGCCAGCTAATTTTGCGGTACCCGCCTCCACCGACTGGGTCGCGCCACCCACGATGTTCTCAATTTCATGCATGAGTGTGAGCAGCACGGGGCCTATGTCATCTTACTTGATCCCCATGTTTCCACGCGAGGGGAGATGGGCATGTCATTCTGACGGTATTGGGCACGATGGCGCATAGGGAGCGGCGGCGTGAGAACATTGTACGGGCCAAAGAGAATGGGCGTTACAAGGGTGAAAAGCAGCTCCCGGGTTATGAGACGATCCGAGTCCTAAGGAGAAGAGGGCTAAGTCCTTCTGAAATTTCCAGGCAGGTCATCTAGTCCAAAATACAAGTCTATCGGGCTCTGGCAGCTGGATAGCCGACAGCAACATCGCGCCCAAATGTATTTTTAGTCGCTCAGCACTTTGCGATCATCCGGTGTCGTTTTCAGAAATGCAGAATCGTGCCGTCAATTTTTGACGCATAAATCGACACTAAAGCGGTGCCGACCAATCTTACCATTGCGATATATAGGCGCTATTTTTCAGGACAATTCTAACCAGTAACCTCGAACACCAGACCGAACCCTTCGTCAAGCACTGCAACTATCGGCGCAAACATGAGGCTTGGACAACATGGCACACGCCAACGCCTGCCTCGACTGAGCCGCCAGCCACCAATAGAAACCGCGAAATCATCAAACGCCAAACCATCCAGCACCGACGCTTGCTGGACAACAGCTTTGCCGCGTAGCATCAACGCCATACCAGCAGAACTCTCCGCTAATCGAACGACCCATCTGCGCCAAAGCATATGACGACGGACACCTGAAAAGGCACCTATGTAATGAAAGAGAAGAGCCGTACAAAGGCCATCGACGTTGCAAGAGAGGCAGGCGTCTCCCGTGCGACGGTGAGTTACGTGCTCAATAATACGCCCAAGCAACGCGTATCCGCCGAAACCAGGGCAAAGGTGCTCGAAGCCGTTGACCGGCTGGGCTACGTTCCAAGCGCGGCCGCGCTCAGTTTGCGTGGGGGCGACAACCGGCTGGTTTTGGTTGCCGTCCCTTACTGGCCTTTGGGTCCGCGGGTGGCAGAACTGGTTTCCGTGATAGTGGATGGCCTGGTCAAGCTTGACTACCATCCTCTCATTCTGTTCCATGTCTACGGATCGCCTCAGGCATTCGAAGCCGCCTGGGCCAAGGTGCAGCCAATCGGAGTGATTGCTCCCACCGCGCTCCTCAGCGAAGACCTACTCCGTCGTCTCAGGGCGGGCGGGACACGCGCGATCATGGCAGTGGGTGATACGGCAGTGGAAGGGCTGCCCACGGTGGTGATCGAACAGAGCCCTGTCGGTCGACTCGCAGCGCAGCATCTCGTGGAAACCGGACGATTGAATTGCCTCCTGGTCCACCCCGATCTGCCTGACGCCCAGCCCATCGCCAATGCCAGGGCAATCGGTGCCGCTGAGGTGCTGGAGGCCCAGGGAGGATCCCTGCAAATATTGCCGCTGGCAGGGGATGACGCTGGCATCATGCGGCAGTATTCAACCCTGTTCAAAGCCGAGGTGCCACCGCAGGGCATAATTGCCTTTTCCGACAGCACGGCAGCCAAGTCACTCACTATTCTACGCCAGTTGGGAATAAGCGTGCCGAGCGAGGTTGCCATTATCGGCACCGACAATTCGGAGATCGCCGAAGCGGCGAATCCGGGGCTTACCAGCATTCGAATATGGACGGAAAGTGGCGCTATGCAACGTGCCATCGAAGCCTTCGACCAGATGGTCAGGGGGCAGAGCGTGAACCTGGTTTACAAAAGTCCTGCGCCCATATTGGTTCGCCGCGCATCGACCTGACCAGCCCAGACGACAATCGCGGCCTATGCGTGATCATCCCGACTTTTCATCTGGCGGAGACGCTCGCCACAAAAACGCCCATCGCGCAAAAGGCTGTTCCCAGCAGCACAATGCCCAGCCATCCCGCTACCTCCCAGACCGCCCCACCAGCAGTACCGATGACGCTGGCGCCGAGATAGTAAAACACCAGATATAGAGCGGTGGAGTGGCTGCGCAGTTCCGCAGACCGAACCGCGACGGCCGAACTGGTGCAAGAATGACCGGTGAAAAAACCGATGGTGACTATGGAAATGCCCAGAACCACTGCGACAAGGTTGTCTGACAGCGTGATGGCAATGCCGAGAGCCATCAGCGCAAACGAAACAATGAGCATGTTTCGGTGTCCCCACCTGTCAATCATCTGGCCACCGGTCGATGACGACACCATGCCCAGGCCATAAGTCAGGAAAATCAGACTGGTGAGAAAGGGGCTGAGGCGAAACGGAGGCTCGCTCAAACGGAACGTGCTGTAGCTGAACACGGTAACGAAGATGCTGGTCAGAGCAAACCCGGCCACATAGAGCTTGAGCATTTCTTGGTCTCGCAGCAATCCCGCCCAAACCTTGGCGTGTTGCGCGATGCCGGCTCCGCGCCGGGGTGTGAACCGTCTCGAGGGCGGGATCAGGCAAAGGAAACAGATGGCCGCCCCCATGCAAATCACGCCCAGGAGGGCCATTGCGAGACGCCAGGAGGCAAAGTCGGCAACGGCGCCCATACCCAGACGGCCCAGCATGGCGCCGCCCGCTGTTCCGGCGACATAGAGGCCAGTTGCTCTGCCCAGGTCACGCGGGTCGATTTCCTCGGCCAGATAGACCATAGCGATGGCAGGAACGCCGCCCAGCAGAAAGCCCTCCCCTGCCCGTGCGAGGAGGAACAGGTGCCAGTCCCAGGCCAGGACGGTTGCCAGATTGCAGAAGGCGGCCAGGATGATCGAAACGAATATCAGCGCTCGCCGTCCTACCGAGAGGGCCAGTGCCCCGCTTAAAAGGATAGCGAGGGCAAGGCTGCCGGTGGTCACCGACAGGGCCAGCGATGCGGTCGCCGGCGAAATATCAAAGCTGTGCGTAAACTCGGGCAACAATGATTGCACGCAGTAGATCATCGAGAAGGTGGCAAATCCTGCAAAGAACAGCGCAAGACTGGCCCGCCTGAATTCCGGTGCGTTTCGCCCATAGCCGAGCCCGTTTGCCATCTGTGTTCTTTCGGATAAGGCTCATCCTTCAGCGGACGTGCGCAGGCGCGATCAGCTTGGCTCCGGCCCGTATCGCCGTCCGGCTGATAATGGCCGTAAAGTCAGGCCAGAGCCGCGGCGGCAATTGGTGTTTCATCCCGGCGAAAATGCACAGTTCCGCCTCATCAATGAACCGCGCCATGGCTATGCTGCCTTCGAAAGATAGAAGCGGATCGCTGCGACCATGGAGGACCGCAACTGGCATGGACAGCTTGCGCAGGTCTTCAAGGCGCGGAGACGCCTTGGCTATGGCCGCCGACTGACGCGCCTGTCCTTCGGGGCAATAGGATCGGTCGATCACGCTCTCGGCAAAGGCCTGAATCCACGCCTCGTCGAAACCTTCGAGCCCAGAAATTCTCTCCTGCTCTATATAGTGCCTGACACGATCGTCCCGATCCTCAGACGGCCGCCGGCTTCGCACCGCCTCGATTGCTGGATCGTGCAACCGAAATGTAGCGTCTGGCGCGGAATAGATGATGTTTAGGCTGCGGACGCGCGCGGGAAAGCTGAGTGCCACCTGCTGGGCAATCATGCCGCCCATCGACTGACCGGCAATGTGAGCGGACGACAGGCCGAGATGATCCATCAGGTGGATCACATCCGCGGCCATGTCGAGAAGCGAATAATCCGGCGCATGGTCGAGTTTGGAAGACAGCCCGACGTCACGATTGTCGAACCGGATGACCCGGAAACCTGCCCCCTCGAGCATTTCTACAAATCCCGGATACCAGGCGATCATCTGGGCGCCCAGCCCGTGGACCAGCATCAGAGGTTCACCATCCTCCGGTCCGCTGACCTCGTAGTAAAGCTCGATATTCATGGGCGTCGTGCAATAGGGCATGAAGCTTCTCCTCGAAGCAAAAGGGTCTCATCCGTCCGGAGCGCCGGTCGGTTCTGTTCAGTTTTTGAGGAATGCGGACTAGGGCGAGGGCAAGGCCTCGGGGCGGTGCCAGTTCTCAAGTATCCGGCCGTCGCTATGGCTCTGCATGGTCCATTCGACACCGTTGCCGATCACCTTGATCACGTTGCGATCATGGTAGATGGGAAAAGTCTCGTGGCCCGGCGAGAAAAAGAAGATCCGTCCCCGCCCCCTCTTGAAGGTACAACCGCTTCGGAACACTTCGCCGCCGGAATACCAAGACATGAAGACGATCTCGTCCGGCTGCGGGATATCGAACGGCTCGCCATACATTTCGGATGCGGCGACCTCGAACATGGGCGGCAGGCCCTCGGCAATCGGATGGGAAGGCTCGACGACCCAGACTCGCTCCAGGTCGCCACCCGGCGCTTCACGCCATGCCAGGTTGGCATTGGTGCCCATGAGCCTGCGGAAAAGCTTGGAGTGATGCCCCGAGTGCAGCACGACCAGGCCCATGCCTGCGAGCACGCGCTGCTGAATGCGATCGACCACTCCATCCTCCACTTCGGCGTGCGCAATATGCCCCCACCAGAGCAGCACGTCCGTGTCGTCGAGCAGAGCCTGCGGCAGCCCCTGTTCGGGCTGGTCCAGCGTCGCTGTTCGGATCAGGAAATCTCGGTCTGCCAGCCCTTGGGCTATCGCGCCGTGGATACCCAGCGGATAGATTTGCTGCACAATCGGATTTTTCTGCTCGTGCCGGGCCTCGTTCCAGATCGTTACCCTGATGGGCGCGCGCGCGCTCATGGCCGGCCTCCCAAGTCGATCCTTGTGCCGTCCTGGGCGAACAGATGACAATGCTGGCGGTCCACCATGAAGCCGGCGGTGTCCCCGGGAGAGAGGTCCACATTGCCCTCGACCCGCACCACCAGTTGCTGACCACTCGGCTCGATCGTCACATAGGATTCAACACCCAGCCGTTCAACAAGCGTGACTTCGGCAGTGAAATCTGCCTGTGTGGAAGTCAGCCGGACATGCTCGGGCCGAATTCCCAGCCCGGCTTGTTCCGCCGTGTCCTGCGGCAAGCGTCCCGGCAGCTCGATGGCCCAGCCAAGATCAGTCATAACGAACGTGCTGTCACCCTTCGCCGCCAGTGACGCCGGAATGATGTTCATGCGCGGAGAGCCGATAAACCCAGCCACGAACTCCTGTTGCGGCGCTTCGTAGAGATCGATGGGAGGCGCCACCTGGGCAACATTGCCGCGATTGAGCACAACGATCCTGTCTCCCATTGTCATGGCCTCCACCTGATCGTGCGTGACAAAGATAATCGTCGCTTTCAGCTCCCGATGGAGCTTTTGCAGTTCTGCACGCATCTGCACGCGCAATGAGGCATCGAGATTGGACAGGGGCTCGTCAAACAGGATGACCGCGGGCTTCTTGATGATGGCCCGCCCGATCGCAACGCGCTGACGCTGGCCGCCCGACAGGGCCTGGGGACGTCGGTCGAGATACTCCGTCAATTGCAGGATTGCTGCCGTTTCTTCGACACGGCGCCGGATTTCCGCCTTGGGCACTTTGGCCAGATCGAGAGAGAACCCCATGTTCTCGGCCACACTCATGTGCGGATAGAGGGCATAGGACTGGAAGACCATGGCGATGCCGCGCTTGTCCGGCGCGATATCGTTCATCTTCTTGCCATCGAGCAGAAGGTCACCGCTATCGATGTCCTCCAGCCCCGCTATCATTCGCAGCAGAGTGGATTTCCCGCACCCCGATGGGCCTACGAATACAGCGAACTCGCCATCTTCGATCCTGATATCAACGCCCTTGATCACTTCGACCGCGCCGAAGGATTTGCGGACGTTTTTGAGCTCGATCACTGCCATTTCAATAATCCGATCCAGAATTTCATCATCCCTTGACCCCACCCGAGAAGGTGCGAACCAGGAATTTGCGGGCAAACGCGAAGGCGATGACCGAGGGAAGAAGATAGACAAGCGCGAGGGCTGCCAGCAGGCCGTAGTCGATCGAGTTGACCCGGAGAAACGCGCGGAACAGACCGAGCGGCAGCATCTGCAGCTCAGGCGAGGAGGTGAAAATCAGTGGCGTGAGGAAGTCACCCCAGGCGAAAATGAAGGAAAACAACCCTGCCGCCGCCAGGCCCGGCATGGCCAGGGGCACCAGCACCCGTCTCACCCGCTGGATCATGTTGGCACCGTCCATGATCGCCGCTTCCTCGTATTCACGAGACACGCCGTCAAAGAAGGTCTTCATGATCCACAAGGCCAGCGGCAACTGCATTGCCGCCAGCACCACGATGAGGCCGAGATAGCTGTCGATAAGGCCGATATAGCGCATTATCTCGCGCGCGGCCCGGGCGCCGAACAGGTTGACCGTCACACTCTCTATGCCCCGATTGGCCGTCAGCAATACCTTGTAGAGCGGGACGATCAGGGCCGTATGCGGGAGCACGCGAACCAGAAGGATAAGGTAGAGAAAGGGCAGCTTCCACCATGCGGTGATGCGCGACAGGGCATAGCCGCCCAGGCCGGCAAGCACGACGACGAGAAGCGTTGCGCCGCCGACGACAACGAGCGAATTGATCAACCACCGACCACCGTCCTCGTCGGTGAAGATCCGGGTGTAGTTTTGAACCGTCCATTCCGTCGGCCAGCGAATGAACTGGGTGGGGTTGCTGTCGAATGAAGCAATGATCAGCCAGGCAAAGGGGACCAAGCAATAGACTGAAATCAACAGGAGAATGACATAGGCGCCCGCGCCTGCATTCTGTTTCTCGGGGAGGGATAAGCCGGACATAGTCAGACCTCCACTTTCATGGTTCTGACGTAGATGATGCCGATGATGATCGACAGCAGCAGCGCCATGACTGCGCCGGCAGCCCCGTAGCCGATCTGAAAGGCTGCGAAGGACTGGTTGTAGATGTAGATGCTGATCAACTCGGTGGCGCCGCCGGGCCCACCGCGGGTCAGGGCATAGATGACACCGAAAATGGCCATGGTGGATGCGGTGGAGACCAGCATGTAGAGAAAGACCGTGGGCATAAGCAGCGGCATGGTGATGCGCCGGAAAATCTGCCACCGGGTCGCCCCGTCCATGCGAGCCGCCTCATAGACCTCCGAGGAAATCGAGCTCAAGCCTGCCGTCATGAGGATCATGGCAGTGGCGATACCGCGCCAGGTATTGACGATGATGATCGCCAGCAGCGGCATGGTCTGCAACCATTCCACCGGGGCAATTCCGAGCGGCTCAAGCACCTTGTTGAGCACGGCCCTGTGTCCACCGACGAACATTGCGATCCACATGAAGCCAACAACCACCTCCGGCACCGCATTGGGCAAGAGGATGATGGCATTGAAAATCTGGCGGAACCGGACGCGCTGGCGCAGGATCAACGCCGAGACCAGGCCCAGGACGAACTGGCCGATGACCGCGGAGCCGATAACGAAGATCAGCGTGACCCAGAGTGAGTTCCAAAACCCGGCATCGGAGAACAGCCGCATATAGTTCCGCAAGCCGACAAAGCTCGGATTTGCAGCAGCCCGCCCCACCAGCGCTTCATTGGTGAAACTCAGATAGACCGAATAGAGGGCCGGATAGATGTAGAGGGCCAGAAGCAATAATGCAGATGGCGCGAGAATAAGGCGGAGTTGCCAAGCGCGACGCTTTTCGTGGCGGGCTAAAGCCATTGGCTAAAATTCCTTCAGGCGTGATCGCAATTACACATGTCCCGGCCAAACGGCGTCCGTCGACAAAGATGCGAGTGCTGATCGACAGTATGGGGTGCAAGGCGTGGAGCCACTGCAAGGCGGCTCCACAATCTGCATCTTGCCGCGGCGCGGGAGAGCGCCGGCTGATCACTTCACGTAGTCATCGCCCATGATGTTGATCACGTAGTCGACAAGGATATTCTGCGCTCCGACGGCATCGGTTTCCTTGCGCAGGAGGGCTTCGGTCGCCCGGGCCACGCCTTCGGCTACGGCTGCAAAGCCGGAGTTCTGCTTGAGGAACGTACCGTTCTCGACGGCCTTGTGAATCGGCACCAGTTCGGTCTGCTCTTGGAACATCGGATCTTCACCGGCGTCCATACGGGTCGGAATGAGGCCGATTTCGACCGCAGCGGCGACTTCACTGTTCACCGACGCCATTTCCAGGATGACCTTGGTCGCAGCTTCAGGATCAAGAGAGCGCGGATTGACGGCCCAGGCATAGCTCAGTCCAGCCATGACATATTCACCGTCGGTCTTGCCGGGGATGGTCCAGGTGCCGACCGCTTCGGTGATGTTGGGGATTGGGTTGCGGCTTTCCGGACCCCAGTCGCGGCGGTAGCACCATGAACCGCAGGTGGTGGCGACCAATTCACCCGCAGGGTACATTTCGTACTTCGGGATCACCCACGGCTCTGGCCCCAGCAGCGGCTGGATCGGCATGAGATCCTCGTCGATCAGGGCCTTGTAGAACTCGAACACTTCGCGGACGCCATCGCTGCGCAGGTCAAGCTTGCCGTCATCAGTGCTCAATTCAGGCGTGCTCGACCCCACAATGAGGTGCTGGAAACCTTCATTGAACGCGCCCTGCCCCCAGGACACACCGGCTGGGAAGAGCAAGGCATATTTGCCGGTTTTTTCCTTGATCTCGCGCGCACGCTCGAGCAATTCGTCCCAGTTACGGGGCTGTTCGGTGGAGATGCCGGCTGCATCGAGAATGTCACGGCGATAATAGATCTGCTGGATGCCCAGCATAGTGGGAACGATATAGACTTCGCCATCCGGGCTGAGCGCCAGTTCCTTGGCGACGTCAAACATATGCGCGTAGCCATCCCAGGCCTCAAATTCCTGGGTAATGGGAAGCAAATACCCTGCCTCGGCCAGATCTGCCACCGTTCCTGGCACCGAGAAGATGTCAGGAGCGTTGCCGGCCGCCAGTTCCGTCAGCAGCTTGGTGAGATAGTCCGAGCGCGGCGTCGGATATTCCACCAGTTCGATCTCGACGCCGGCAGCAGCCTCCAGCTGATCCAGCGTCTGCTCGATGGCCCGCATGGCGTCGGGCTCATGTACTGCCATGCGAAGTGTCTCGGCATTCACCGACTGGCCCGCGGACGCAAGCGCAGTGGCGGCCAGAACGGCCGTTGCAAACCTTCTCATAAACGACTCCTCCCAGAGAGGCTGATCCTTGCGGCGACCCATCCATGCCGCATGGTCAGTGGACACATAGACGCTATCCGTACATATTGACACGTGTCAACCCTCCTTAATAAGCTTGCTGAGAATGGAGGTTGCGGCCAGAAAGCGGCTCCATTTTTTGGGAGGGACTGGACATTATGAGCATGCAGGATCGAGAGAATTCGTGGCGTCTGGCTTTTGTGGGCAGCGGAAGCATAGCAGCGCACCACGCCCGGCTTTGGACAAGCCAGCCGGGCGTTACGATCAGCGCAATATGCGACGTCTCTGAACCTGCAAGGCAGGGTCTCGTCGAGGTGATCAGCGCCGCTGGAGCGTCAAGGCCCAACACCTTTGCGTCCATGGAGGAAATGATTGCTGCGTGTCGGGACACCCTGGACGCGGTCTACATTTGCACGCCACATTGCTTTCATGCGGCACAGGCACTCGCAGCAATCGAGTCTGGGCTTGATGTGCTGCTGGAAAAGCCGATGGTCATGACGGCCGAGGAAGCCCGGGCGATCACCGCAGCGCAGGAGCGGAGCGGGTCGACCGTCGTCATTGCCTATCAGGGTGCAATGTCGCCTCTGGTTCAGGACAGTGCCGCCCGGATCGCAAAGGGAGAATTTGGCGATCTGCAGGCCGTTTCCGGCGTGGTTTGGGAGGATTGGGCCGAGCGCTATTCCGGACACTGGAAGCAAAAGCCGGAGATTTCTGGAGGCGGCTTCATGTTCGATACGGGCGCACACATGCTGAACACAATCAGCATGCTAGTGAACTCCCGCATTTCCGAGATAACCGCGCTTGCGGAAAATGCCGGGCGCGAGGTGGACATTGTATCCTCGGTCACTGGCCGCATCGACAATGGCGGTCTTGTCTCGCTTCTCGCGGTCGGCAATGCGCCGGTGCGCTGCGCGTCCCAGATCACTCTGTTTTTGTCCAAGGCGATCATTCGAATAGACGCCTGGGGAGAATGGCGCGAGATTGAAACGGTCGACGGCAAGGGCGAACGTGAAACGATCGATGTGAGGAAAGGCATGCTGGCCTCCTTCATGGACATTCGCCAAGGGAAGCAAATCAATCCATCACCCCCGAGCCAAGGTGAACGCTTCGCCGAATTGTGGGATGCAATCAAAAGCGCCTGGCTTGTGGCCAGCTCCTGACTGGCAATAGATATGGGGTTCGGTTGGCCGGGCCCCTTTTAACTTGCGGACAAGGCAATCCGGCGTTGCAGTACATAATATCTTCCGCGATGCCGGTGCGGCCTGAGGTTGGGAAATGTTCGCCAGACCGGGGCAGTCCAATTCGTCGAATTGCTGGCGACTGTCATAATGGAAGCATTTGACGGTGGCTTCCTTGATGGTCCGGTTCGTGCGCTCGGCTTGCCTATTGGTCTACGGATGCTTGATCCTGGCCAGCCAATGCTCGATGCCATTCTCCTGGCAGCGCACGTCGAACATATGCGTCACATAGCCAGCGGTCGGACCATATGGAGCCGGTTTGGCACCGCTGCTATCGAGCGCGACGGACCACCGCTGTCGTTGTAGCGCTCCTATGGTGACCTGGCCCATACTGCTTCCTTCCATGCCAAGGAAAGACAATGCACCATCAAAATCCCGGGTCAGACACCTAGCTGGTTTTCCGGCCTTGCGGTTCACGGTTTTGCGTTCGCTGCCCGACCATCAAGGGCAATCAGGTTGGCGGCCTTGCTGCCGATCGCCATGGCCGGGGCATTGGTGTTTCCCGAGACAATGGTGGGCATGACTGAACAGTCGATGACCCGCAATCCCTCGATGCCGCGTACACGCAACTGACCATCCAGCACGGCCGCCGGATCGCCATCCGGCCCCCTGGGGGCCGAGCCCGAAGGGTGGTAATTGGTCTTGACCGTCTGCCCGGCAAAGGCGGCGAGGCTCTCCTCGTCCTGCATCTGCGGCCCGGGCAGGATTTCCTCGCGGATCTTGGAGCGCAGCGGCTCGGTTTCCAGCAATTTCCGGGCGGTGCGCAATGCTGCCAGGGTCAGGCGCAGATCATCCGGATGGCCGAAGAAATTGCAGTCGACCAGCGGCTGGGCCGCCGGGTCTGCCGAGCGCAGGCGCACCGTGCCGCGCGCCTTGGGGCGGAGCAGGCAGGAGGTGAAGGTGACGCCCCAGGTGGGCTTCGCCTTGGCCACATCCCGATCCTGATAGACGATGGGTGCGCAATAGAGCTGGATGGTCGGCCGCTCGCCGCCATAGGGATCGAAGAACAGGCAGGCCTCGATGCCGGTGGTGGTCACCGGGCCGGAATTGAACA